>JBDGUC010000013.1:0-22623 GCA_042216285.1 Haloferacaceae archaeon | reverse complement strand
AACGCGTCCGCCTGCAGAGCGGATCACCGCCGGTTCAAATCCGGCCCTTGGCTCTACGTCCCCCTCCTCGTCCCGACGCTCGACGATCTCAGCCGCCACGCCCTCGACGTGCCTTCGCGGCGTGACGTACCCGTCAGCGACGCGGATCCGAAGAAACGAATCTCGCCGCGACCGCACGCGGCAAGTCCTGGTGTGTCGGAAGGGTCCCGCGAGAGCCGGGTGGGGGTAGCACTTCGCGGGCACCAGCGACGACGGCGACGTCGTATAAAAATCCAACCTGCCGATTATCGGGGCTGAAACTGGCATGCGCCGGTCCGCAGTCGCCCTCGCCGGCAGTCGCTCGTTCGGGCGGTGGCCTCTCCCCGGGAACGAGTTCCCACTCGCCGCTGGCGTTTCCCGCGGCGACGCCCAATTCCCGGGCACGGCACGCCCGGGCGGCCGATCCGAGCGCTCACGGGGTCCCCCGTCTGTGTCTTTCACGGTCGAGGAACCCGCGCCGGGCCTGTCGGGGACGGCCGGTGGTGGCTCGCCCGGCGTCTTCCCTCTCCGGAGCGGATCGAACGTCGCACCGAGGGCGTCGATTTATACCGTCCCCGCCCGTTCGGACGCCCGAGACAGTGGCGGACCGAACGATCGACGGACGGACGGACGGGGTCGACGACCTCCCACTCCCGCCCTATCCGGACGGCCTGGGCCATCCCCTCTCTCACACCCTGCGGACGATGCCGGACGTCCTCGCGTTCCGCGACCGGGCGCTGGCGGAGCGGGACCTCGTTCGCGTCCACCTGCTCGGCCCCGGCGACGTCTACCACCTGGCACACCCGTCGCATCTGGAGCGGGTTCTGCGGAGCGACCGCGACGCCTTCCGCAAGTCGTCGGACTTCCGGCTCGCATTCGGCGAGGGGCTGGTCGCCGTCGAGGACGGGGTGTGGCGACGCCAGCGGGAGGTCCTCCAGCCGCTTTTCTCCCGGGACAGCCTGCGGTCGTACGCCGACGGGATGGTGGATCGGATCCGGCGGCGCACCGATCGGTGGGCCGACGGCGACCGGATCGACCTCCAGGGGGAGCTCCGGCAGTTGACCCTCGACGTCCTCTTCGGGACGCTGTTCGGCCGGGACCTCGACCCGGACGGCGACCGGGAGATCCGGGAGGCGGCCGGCCGGCTCCACGACTGGTTCGTCCCGACCTCCTATCCCCTCCCGGACTGGATCCCCACGCCGGCCCGCTGGCGGTTCAAGCGGGGTCGCCGGCGACTCCGGCGCGTCGCCGACCGGCTCCTCGAGGAGAAGGCCGCGGACCCGCCGGCCGACCCGACCGACGCCGACGACCTCCTCTCGGTTCTGGTGGGGATGCGGGAGGCGGGCCGCGTGGATCCGGCCGTCGTGAGCGACGACTGCCTCCGCGATCAGGTCGTGACGATGATCTTCGCGGGCCACGACACGACGGCGTCCGCGCTCGCCTTCGCCCTCCACGAACTGGCGACGAACCCGGGGATCCGCGAGCGGTTCCACGCCGAGGTCGACGACCTCCGGGGGCCGCCGACGGCGGCCGACCTCGACGCCCTGGAGGTGACTCGGCGTGTCGTCACCGAGACGCTGCGGCGGTATCCCCCCGTGTATACGATCCCCCGCGAGACGGCGCGCGCCGTGGCCGTCGACGGCCACCGGATCCCGGCGGACGCGACCGTCTGGCTCGCGGTCCGTCAGGTCCACCACGACGAGCGGTTCTTCGACGCTCCCGGTGAGTTTCGTCCCCGGCGCTGGCGGGACGACGCCCGTCGGGACCTCCCCGACTTCGCGTACGCACCGTTCGGCGCCGGGCCGCGCCTCTGCATCGGTCGACAGTTCGCGCTCATGGAGGCGAAACTCGCGCTGGCGACGATCGGTCGCAACTACGACCTCGATCCGGTCGGCGACGGGGAGCCGCCGATCGCAGCCGACATGACCCTCCGGATGGCCTCCGGAGTCACCGCCCGCGTCGCCGAACGCTGACGTCGACCCGGACGGCGCGGGCGGGGCCGTCGTTCCGTCCCACTGCCCTCCGAACCGGTCGTCGTTCCGACACTCGTGTGGCGGCGTTTTCCCGGCCGTCCACCGTCGCGTACGGATTCCCCGTCAGTCGCCCGATATCGAGGGTTGTGGGGGCTCTCGCGCCGACATCTTCGAACGGGCTCTCCACGCGGCGATTCGCGCGTATCGAGGCCTCTCCCTTTCGATTTTGGCTCCTCCAGGCACATCTTGTGGTTTAACCGTGGTCGTGGTCTACCGGCGATCATGTCGTCACCTGGACCGGTGCTCGCGCTCGTTCCGTCGCCGATCGACCACCTCCTGCTCCTGGTCGGCTCGTTCGTCCTGTTGCTGGCCGGAGCCGAACTCTTCACGAACGGCGTCGAGTGGCTCGGCCATCGACTCGGCATCTCGGAGAGCGCGACCGGAAGCGTTCTGGCCGCCGTGGGGACGGCCCTTCCCGAGACGATGATCCCGCTCATCGCCATCGTCCGGGTGACGACGGGGTCGGGATCGCAGGCGGCGGCCGACGAGGTGGGGGTCGGCGCGATCCTCGGTGCGCCGTTCATGCTGGCGACGATCGCCATGTTTCTGGTCGGGTCGAGCGTCCTGTACTTCCGCAACCGACGGCAGTCCGGGGCCGAGATGCGGTTCGACGCCGCGTCCACGCGCCGCGACCTCGCCTTCTTCCTCGTCGGCTACACGCTCGCGTTCGTCGCGGCGCTCGTCCACGCCGAGTCCGTCTCCCTCCTCATCGGGGGCGGGCTGGTCGTGCTCTACGTCGTCTACGTCTACCGGTCGCTGAAGACCGAGGGGCTCATCGACGACGAGGGACTCGACGCGCTCCACCTGGGGGCGGCCGTCGAACGGGCGGCGCGTCCCGTTCCGGTCGTCGGGTCGTCCCGGTCACACGCCGACGATCCCCACGGACTACTCGTCCTCGCCCAGGCGCTGGTGGCCCTCGGGGTCATCGTCGTCGGCGCCCACGTGTTCGTCGGCGAGGTGCAGTGGGTCTCCCGCGAGGTGCTCCAGGTCCCGGCCGCCGTGGTCGCCCTGCTGCTGGCGCCACTCGCGACCGAACTCCCGGAGAAGTTCAACAGCGTCATCTGGATCTCCCGGGGCAGCGACACCCTCGCTCTGGGGAACATCACCGGCGCGATGGCGTTCCAGGGGACCCTCCCCGTGACCCTCGGGATCGTCTTCACGTCGTGGAACCTCACGCTCCAGTGGGGGACGGCGGGCTTTCTGAACGCGTTCTCGGTGGTGCTGGCGCTCGTCGGCGGCGCGATCCTCTACCTGCGCGCCCGGAACGCCGACGACGGGAGCATGAGCCCCCGCCCGTTCCTGCTCGGTGGCCTCCTCTACGCGCTGTTTTTCGTCGTGTTGCTCTACCACGTCGTGGCGTTCGACCTGGCCGTCGCCGGACACTGATCGGACGCGTCAGTCGGACTCGACGACCTCCGCGGTGGCCGCGTACCGCCTGACGCTCCGGATGCCTCGCTTCACTCCCTGTTTGGAGACGTACCCCTCGCCGCTCGCGGCGACCAGGTTGCCGTTCGGGGCGACGAGCCGCCAGCGCCACTCGTCCGCGCCGTCCCTGTAGATCTCGAACTCCGCGTCCGCCGGCATGGCCCGGCTTGTGGACGCGCGAGGATCCCTCTTCCGGCCGCGTGCGCTCCGCACGGCGCGGGCGACGACTGCCGGAGCGGCCCGCCCCGCTCAGTCGTCCGCGCTCGTCCAGCCCTCGGCGTCGTCGAGGACGCGCTCCTCCGGCGTCGGTTCGACGTCCACGAGGCCGACGTTGTACCGGTAGACCGACCAGACCAGCGCCGGGAACGCGACGAGGACGATCGTCTGCTGGTACCAGGCGAGCGACGCCCACGCCGGCCACTCGGTCAGCGGCACGAACGCGGCGTAGCCGGCCAGCGCGATCCACGCCGGGAGACACGACCGGAGGAAGTGGGCGAGACGACGTCTCATCGGCCTTCCCGACTCCGCGCGCGTTCGGACGGACGACCGTCGTCTCGCGGTGCGATCCGGCGCCGGAGGGCGCTCCCGTCACGGACGTTCGCGTCGCCGACCCGCCGCGGGCATGGAGGGCCGGAACTGCCGGGGGGCTCGATCATGGGGGCGGGTTGGTGTCGCGCGTATTTACGGATCATGATTTCCCCGTCGTCAGCCACGTGTTCCCACGACGCGTGCGTTGGCGCCCGCTCCCGTCCGTCCGCGGCGTCGGTCCGGCCGCTCCGTTCGTCGACGCGGTGGGCGGTCCCGCGCGGGTGCCGGTCCGACGTGGCGGGCGGACCGTTCGACCGCGGGACGCCACCGGAAAACCCCCGCCGCACGGTCGCAGCGGGATGGCGTGGCAGGTGTGTCAGGTGTGTCAGGCAACCATGCCGGGCCACCGATCGATAGGTGCGGTGACCGGAAAACCCCCCTCGCCGATTCCCAGATGGTGGGATCCGTCGGCTCCCCGACTGTGCGTCGTCGCGGCGTCCCGGGGCGCGTCGCGGCGGTCGGACGGTCGATCAGGCGCGCCGGCCGAGCACCGCCGCGCCCGCCAGCGCCAGCGTCGCCACGAGCGCCCCCCCGACGCCGAAGCCCGGCCCGCCACCCGACGTGGTCGTCGGGGTGGGCGTGGCGGTCCGGGTCGGGGTGACCGTGGTCGTCGGCGTGGCGGTCCGGGTCGGAGTGGCGGTTGCCGTGGTCGTCGGCGTGGCGGTCCGGGTCGGAGTGGCCGTGGTCGTCGGGGTGGGCGTGGCGGTCCGGGTTCGCGTGGCGGTCGACGTTCCCCCACCCCCTCGCCCCTCGACCGTGACCGTCGTCGAGGCGGTGCCGTCCTCGATGGCGCTCCCCGTGACCGAGACGGTGTACTCGCCGGTCGGGCCGCCGCTCGTGTCGACGGTGACGCTCCCGCCGCTCGCGGTGATCGCGGCGTCGCCGGCGTAATCCAGCCCGTTTGGCCCCTCGACGTCGACGTCCAGCCGATCCGCCTCGTCGAAGTTGTAGTCGGCCGTGACGGTCACCTCCTCGAAGTCGGTCCGGTCGACGGTCCTGCCACCGATCTTGACCCCTCGCTCGTTGGTCACCTCGAAGTCGGTGATGCGGGGCCGGACGACGGTCACCTCCGGCCGGGTGTCCCCGTCCCGGTCGACGTAGTACGACCCAGGCTCGATCCCGGTGAAGTCGGCGTCGGTCGGGTTCGGGACGACGAACGTGTGGTCCTCGTCGGTGGCGACGAACGTCGTCGACCCGGTGCCGACGGTCCCCCCACCGGTGAGCTGGACCGCCGAGATGTCGAGCGATTCGCTGACGTACACGCGGACGGGCGGGGTCGTGCTGGCGGGGGCGTCGCGGTGGTCGGCCGCGGCGAGGGCACCGCCGACGGCGACCCCGAAGAGCAGGCCGACGCCCATCGCGACACACAGGAACCGCCGGGGAGGGCCGAGACGTACCATCGACACACGGTAGCGTCCGGAATCGCCTTAGAAGTTCGCCGGGGCCGGCGCCCGCGTTCGTCGCCGGCGCTCGCCGAACCGGGCCCGTTATCTCCCGTCGGGGCGACCGTCCGTCCATGTCCGACGACGTCGAGGCCCCACGCGTTCCGATCGTCTGTCCGGCGTGCGAGACGACCACGGCGGTGCCGGTCGCGAAGGTCGGCGAGGCGCTCGCGCGACACAACGACCGGCTCCACGACGGCCGGGCGGTCGCGGAGGTCGACCCCGCGATCCGCGAGCGGGTGGCCGACCTCGCGGCCGCCGACCTCGGACTGGTCGACGACGGGTGAGTCCCGGCCGCCGTCGGCCGGCCCGCCTCCGTCCGTCGCGCGCCCGCTTCTCCCCCGTCCGGCGCCGCCGTCGCCGGCCATCCGCGGCCGCCGACCGCAGACGGTAACGGTTATGAGTCGGGTGTTCCAAGGCCCGCGTATGCAACGACGCGCTGCGGCGATCTACGCCATCGTCTTCGTCCTGATCGGGACGGCGTCGTACACGCTGATCGCGACCGCCCAGCAGCCGCAGGTCAGCTTCGCTAACCCCGACTACAAGCTCTCGCAGGGCGACAGCTTCCAGGTGCAGGGACGCACCTACACCGTCTCGTCCATCAGCGCCAAGATGGAGAGCGGCGGCCCGGAGGGCGGCGGCGGCGGGATCAGGCGCTCGGGCGAACTCCAGTGGACGAACCAGTCGGGACGGTACTCCGAGACCTGGGACAACGGGTCGACGGTGACCCTCGACGGCGGGGATTACGTCGTCCTGGTCCCGAACGCCACCAACGGCTCGTCGTTCACCCTCCAGCAGACCCAGAACCGCACCGCCATCCTGCAAAACGACTCCACCGCGGACAACGCGACCGTCTCCCGCAACGGACGGGACTACGTGGTCATCACCGAGAACGGGACCTCCCGGCTGGTGCCCGCCGACGAGTACTTCCCCGCGCCCAAGCGCACCAACTACAGCGTCGGGGACCAGATCCAGTACAAGGGCAACGCCACGACCGTCGACGGCGTCACCAACACGAGCGCCACGGTCGCCTGGACCGCTCCGAAGCAGAACACCGTCGAACTGGACGACGCCGCAAACGCCACCCTCGCGGGCAAGCAGTACTTCGTCTACTTCCCGGACAACTCGACGCTCGTCCTCGAATCCGACTACTCGGTCTATCAGCGTCAGGCCGCGAAGATCGACCGGTTCAACGAACACGAGAACGGCCTCTGGGGCGTGACTGCCCTCAGCGGTGGGGCCGCCATCCTGCTCATCGGGATGGCGTACCTCCCGTCGCGGTACTGACGGACACTCCCCCTGCGGTCACCCTCTCCCGGTCTTCCGTCCCCATCGTCTTCCGTCTCCGGTCGTCCTCCGTCCCCGCCCGTCCGACGCGCCTTCGCGCTCTCCCGCGACGAGCACGGGGTCGGCCGCGCGGCACACGCCGGATCCGGCGTCCGGACCGGTCCGTACCCCTCTCGTTTGCACTCGCCGACATGTAACCCCGGACTTATGTCCCCTGTGACCCTCCGTAGACGTACAATGGCAACGGAAGGGGACATGGGCGTCACCGTCGCTGACTTCCCGGACCCGACAACGACCGAGCACGTGATCTACAACCCGTCGTTCGCCGATCTCCGTGCCTTCTCCGCGGCACAGGAGACGACGACGGAGTACGGGTCGCCGGCCTACGTCACGAACTACCACTCCCGGAGCTCGGACCGCACGCGCAACGCCATTGACGACGAGTTCGGCGCCGAGGACCACGCAGTCGTCGCGGAGGGCCTGGCGGCGGTCCGGGAGGGCCCGGGCGAGTTCGTCTGCGTCGACCGGCGGGTGGGCCGGCATCCCGACGCCAGCTACGTCTGTCGCCTGTTCGTGCCCAGACCCCACGCCCGGATCGCCCTGGCGTGGGCGAAACTGCTCGATCCGGTCGAGGGCGCTCCGGATCCGG
Organism: Haloferacaceae archaeon; assembly: GCA_042216285.1. Taxonomy (GTDB): domain Archaea; phylum Halobacteriota; class Halobacteria; order Halobacteriales; family Haloferacaceae; genus CAZMLQ01. Next base: position 15,181 of record JBDGUC010000013.1, on the reverse strand, counting down.
ACTTCGTGACCGTCCAGCTCCCCGACCGCGAGGAGGTCGCCATCCGCGCCCTGATCGACGAGGGCGTGACCGTCGTGCTCGGCAGCGACTACACCGGCGAGGCCAAGAAGTCGTTCCTCCGGCTGTTCATGCGCCGGGCCAAGGAGCGCGGCGGCCTCGGCCTCCACGCCGGGAGCAAGCGGATCCACCTGTCCGACGACGAGGGCACGCGCGACGTGGGACAGGTCTTTCTCGGCCTGAGCGGCACCGGCAAGTCGACGCTGACGAGCCACGGCCTCTGGCTCGACGACCCCGAGTACGCCGAACCCGTCCAGGACGACGTCTGTGCACTCCTGCCCGACGGGACCGTCGCGGGGAGCGAGGGCGGCGGCCTCTACATCAAGACCCTCGGGCTCGCCCCCGGGGAACAGCCAGAACTCGCCCGCGCGGCGACCGCCGCAGACGCCGTTCTGGAGAACGTGGTCGTCGACGCGGACGGGACCGTCGACTTCGACGACGACGCCCACAGCGGGAACGCCCGCGCGGTCATCACCCGCGAGCGCCTCGACGGCGCCGCCGCCGGAATCGATCTGGAGCGGGTCGACCAGCTGTTTTTCATCACGCGTCACCCGCTCGTCCCGCCGCTGGTCCGCCTCTCGCCCGATCAGGCCGCCGCGGCGTTCATGCTCGGGGAGTCGGTCCAGACCAGCGCGGTCGACCCCTCGGCCGCCGGCGAGGCCGTCCGGGTCGTCGGCACCAACCCGTTCGTCGTCGGCCCGGCGGGCGAGGAGGGGAACCGCTTCCGGGACCTCGTCGACGACCTCGGCGTGCAGTGTTACCTGCTGAACACCGGCGAGGTCGGCACCGACGACCCCCGGGACGTCTCCGTTGAGGAGACGGTGAACCTGCTCACGGCGGTCGCGCGCGGCGAGGTCGAGTGGGACGACGACCCGACCGTCGGGCTGACCGTCGCCGCCGACGCCCCCGGGGTCGACCTCGCGGACCTGCAGGTGGCCGACCGGGTCGACGACCCCGCCGCGTTCGAGGAGATCCGCGCCGACCGTCGGGCCCACCTCGCCGGCTTCGATCGCCTCGACGACGACATCGTCGACGCCGTCTACTGACGCCCCCGCCCTCTCTCCGTCCGCCGCCCACGTTCGGGGCGTACAGCTATTTATCCACGGCGGGCGGGGGACGACGGGATGGTCTCGACGGGCGACCGGCGGCTCGCGGCCACGATCGGCTCCATCCACTTCGCCCAGCACGTCTTTCGCATCCTGCCGCCGGTCCTTCCCCTGCTCGCGCGCGCCTTCCCGTATCCGCTCTGGCAACTCGGCGGCCTCGTCAGCGTCTACTTCGCCGGCTCGGGGCTGGGACAGACCCCGGCCGGCGTGCTCGCCGACCGCTACGACCGCCGTCTGGTCGTCCCGCCGGGCGTGGCGCTGATGGGTCTCGGCTACGTCGTCGTCGCGCTCGGCCCGTCCCTCGTTTCCGACGCCGGCGTGCTCCTGCTCGCGGGCCGCCGCTTCACCGCCGGCTACCTCCTGATGGCGACCGGCACCTTCCTGGCCGGCCTCGGCGCCAGCACGATCCACCCGGCGGGCTACCCGCTCGTCATGGCCAACGCGGCCACCGAGACGGGCGGGCGGGCCCTCGGGGTCTGGAACAGCGCCGCCAAGTTCGGCGACGCCGCCGCGCCCCTCGCGGTCGCACTCCTGGTCCTCGTCACCGACTGGCGCGGCGTCTTCCTCGTCTTCGGCGCGCTCGGCGTGGGCTACGCCGGCTGGCTCCACCGGCTCATGTCGGGCGACCGGATCGAGACCCGGCCGGGAGGCCGCCGGGGCGACGACGCGCCGGGGGCGGCCGCCGCCGCGACGGATCCGGACGCTCCGGGCGGTCGGGACGAACGGACTCCACCGGCCGACCCGTCTTTCCCGGACGCGTCGACCGACGTGGACGCCGACGCCGCTCCGGACGCCACCGACCGCCGGCGGTACGTCTATCCGATGGCCGCCCTGCTCGTCTTCTTCGTCGCGCGGGCCTTCTCCGAGAAGGGGCTCAAGGCCTTCCTCCCGACGTTCATCACCGGGACGTACGGCTACTCGTTCACCGTCGCGGGGATGTACGTCCCGCCGGAGTCGTTCGCCGACCTCTATTTCACCGCCATCTTCGTCGTCGCCGCCCTGACGACGCTCGTCACCGGCCGGCTGGTCGACCGTCACGACCCGCGGGCGGTGCTGATCGGCTTCTTCGCGGTCGCCGCGCTCGCGCTCGCCGTCCTGGCGACCGGGACCCTCTCGCCGCTCGCCCTGCTCTTCGTGCTCGCGGTGCTCGGGGTGAGCAACTGGGGCTGGACCCCGGCCCGTGACGCGATCATCGGCGGGTTCGCCCCCGCCGACCGCGAGGGGCGCACCTTCGGCTACCTCCACACCGTCAGCCACCTGTTCGGCGCCGTCGCCCCCGTCGCCATCGGCGCCGGCGCCGAGCGCCTGGGCTTTCGCCGGAGCTTTCTCGTCCTGGTGGTCGTGATGCTCGTCGCCGTGACCGCGATCGCGTCGCTGTACAGCCGACGGGTCTACCGGCGCGTCCCCCGCGAACGCGGGGAGGCGCGGTCCGTGGACGCCGACGACGGGGAGTAGCCGGGCACGCCTCCCCGCCCGTGGCGCACCCCCCGGGGGAGTCGTCCGTCCCACCGCGGCGTCGGGTGACCCCTCACGCCCCGGCGGGACCGTCGGCGGTCTCGACGACGACGAACCGGACCTCGACGGTCGGCGGGGGTGTCCCGAGCGTTCGCCTGGCGACGGCGCCGACGCGCCGGTCGAGCGCGTCCGCGAGCGGCGGCGGATCCACCCCCGGCGGGTGGCCGACCGTGACGACGACCCGCTCGGGCCGGCGGAGCGTCAGGCGCTCGACGCTCCGGAGGTCGAACCCCCCGTCGTAGACCACGTCGACTGCGAGCAGGCTGACGTCCTCGTGGCCGGCGACGTCCGCGGCGACGGTCGCCTGCGTTCGCCGCTCGAAGGTCGCCGTCCGGGTCGAGGCGTAGGTCACCCCGACGAGGAACGCCGAGAGCACGAGGATGCCGACCAGGAGCACGCCGGCCCGGCGGATGGCCTGCCGGCGGGCCTCGTCCTCCCGGAACCACGACTGGGGGCGGTAGCCGCTGTACCAGAGCACCGCGAGCGCGGCGAAGTTGACCGAGAGGAAGTTGACGAGGACGAGCACGGCCGATCCGAGGACGGCCGTCGGTTCCCCCCAGGCGATGCCGATGCCGACGACGGCCGTCGGCGGGACGAGCGCGGCGGCGATCATCACGCCGACCAGCGCCGTCGAGACGCCGGTCGAGAGCGAGATGGCCCCGGCGATCCCGGCGGCGAGCGCCACCGCGAGCGAGAGCACGTCCGGCGCGAGCCGTTCGCTCACCTCGCCGATGCCGAACACCCCTGCCGCGTCCATCGGGACGGCGCCGCTGGCGTGGAGCAGGTACGCGAACGCGCCGGCGCTCGTCACCGCGAGCAGTCCGCCGACGACCTGGAGGCGGACCCCGCGAACGAACAGGTCGCGCTCGTCGACCACGGTGCCCACGCCGGTCGACATCGCCGGGCCGACCAGCGGCGCGATGACCATCGAGCCGACGACGACCGCCGGCGAGTCCAGCAACAGCCCCGCCGTCGCCACCACCGCGCTCACCACCGTGAGCACGAAGTACGTCCGGCGGTCGGGCGCGAGGTCCTCGACGCGGGCGACGAGTTCCTCCCGGGCGATCCGGTCCTCGTCCCGTTCGGCCGCGTACCGCTCCTGTAGCTCCTCGAACTTCCGGGAGATGACCGTCTCCGCGTTGGTCACCACGGTGTAGGCGTCGCGCTCGACGCCCGCCTCCCGGAGCGCTTCGAGCACCGGTTCGACCGCCTCGGTCGGCAGGGGAAAGGTGACGACTGCGGTGTACTTCCGACCGCTGACCTCGTCGGTCAGCGCGTAGTCGACGCCCTCCTCCTCCAGGACGTCCACGACCGCCTCGCGCTTGCCCGTCGGGACCATCACCTGGACCAGGCGCACGTCCCGCTCCTGACTTCCCGACGACTTATAGCATGTGTCCGGCGGGCCCCCGACCTGGCCGCCCGGTCAGTCGGACGCGTCGGCCCTCGGGCCGTTCGCGGCGTCGTCCGTCGCGTCCGCGAGGGCGGACGCCAGCAGGACGACCGCGGCTTCGTGATCGTCTTTCGACCGGTGAATGGAGGTGGGCCGAACGCCGAGTCGATCGTACTCGTCGGGTTCGAGGGGCCGCCCCGTCCGGTCCTCGTACGCCGCCCGGACCTCCGCGAGCAGGGCGTGCAGGTGCACGAGTTCCTGTTTTTTCATCGGTGGCGGTCGGGTGGGTCGGATCCCGGAATCGCCCGTCGTCGTGCGTCGGCGCCGGCCTCCGTCCCCGTCTCCGGACGCGGTCACTCGGCCACGCCGGCGGGCCGGGCCCGCGTTGGACCCCCGCGTCGGGTCGGTCGGTCCGGCGTGCGATCGCGTGCCGGTGCCGTACGGACGGCCCGTAGATAGCTGTCCTCCCTCGTCGTTCAACGGTTTCTTGGGGTGCGAGTCACCCCGCACCGGCGTCTCCGCGGCCGACCGGGCTCCCCCGCCAGTGGACCTACTCCGGCGCCAGGCGGCCCAGGATCGGAATCCCGTCGAGGCGCTCCGGGTCGAGCGCGTCCCACTCGATGCCCGTCGGCTTCTCCGCCGCCCCCGTCTCGATCACCCGCTCGGGCGTACAGATCAGGTCGAGCGGCACGTCCCGGGGCGTCGTCGGGACGCCCTCGTCGACGACCTGCCGCTCGTGGACGGTCGTGACCGTCGTCGTGTCCGCATCGACCAGGCCGAACTCCCGCAGGATCGCGAACTCCAGGTCGCTGTACCCCTCGCCCTTTCCGATCCGCGCGCCTCGCTCGGTCACCGCCACGCTCCCGGCGACGAGCAGGTCGACCGGTTCCACGTCCTCCGGCCCCACCCGGACGCCGACCTCGGCCGACCCGCCGACCGTCGTCGCGTGGTCGACGTCCTCGACCTCGGCCGGGTCCAGACGCAGAAAGCACCGCTCGTCGCGCAACCGGGGTACGGCCACGTAGAGCGGTTTCCCCCCTCGGAGCGCGGCCCGTCGCACCGGCAACTGCGGGGCGTCGGGGTTCGACTTGAGGACGGTCGCCGCCGTCCACGCGTCCGTCCCGGCGAGTCGGTCGGCCGCCTCGTCGGCACCCGCGAAGTTGGGGATCCGTCCGTGGGGCGGGTAGGGGAACCGGGCGACTCCGCTCTCCTCCAGGTCGTCCCAGACGCGCTCGCGCAGGTCCTGCTTGTCCATACCGCCGGTTGTCGCCCCCCGCACTAGTACTCCCGCACCGCGGTGGAAGGGTGGACTCCTCCGGCGGCCCGTTCGTCCCGGACGCCGCGCGGCCCGCACCCCGCCGTCCGCCGCGGGTCTACGGGTCGGGGAACTCGTGCTGGTAGGCCGTCCCGTCGAGGCGGTCCTCGCGCAGGGGCCAGACGGCGAGCAGGGTCGCGGACTCGCCGACGGTCCGGGCGGTGTGGGGCACTTCCGGCGGGATCACCAGCGCCTCGTAGGGGTCGAGTTCGACCCGCTCGCCGTCGACGAGGAAGTCCAGCCGGCCCTCCAGGAGCGTGTTCGTCTGTTCGTACGGGTGGGTGTGGGGCTCCCCGTCCGCTCGCTCGGGACCGATCCACGAGACGCCGATCAGCTGGTCGATGCCGCGAAAGACCGTCTGCTCGAACCCCGGTTCCTCGCGGACGCGCGGGGCCGACTGCAGGTCGTGGACGGCCGGAATCGCCGCCCGGTCGTAGTCGCGTACCATGGTTCCCACCCTCGCTGGCGGGGGTTAAGCGTGCGGTTCCGCCGCGTTCGACTCGCCGGGGTTAAGCCCCGCCGGCGCGAACGGAGCCCGTGTTCGAGGACCGTCCGGACCGCGAGGAGGTGCTCCTCGTCGGCCGATCGAACGTGGGCAAGTCCACGCTGATGCGTGAGCTCACCGGCCACGACGTGGCCACGGGGCGCACGCCGGGCGTGACGCGCGACCCGGTCCACTACGACTGGGCCAGCGAGGGGTTCATGTTCACCGACCTCCCCGGCTTCGGGTTCATGGAGGGCGTCGAGGCCGACCGCCGCGAGGCGATCAAGACCGGGGTGGTCCGGTACGTCGAGGCCAACGCCGCCGACGCCCTCGCCGCCGTGCTGGTCCTCGACGGGAACGCCGCGGTCGAGGTCATCGACCGCCACTCCGGTCCGGACGAGGTGCCCTACGACGTGGAACTGTTCGACTTCCTGCGGGACGTCGACGTCCCGACGGTCGTCGCGGTCAACAAGATGGACAAGGTCGACGACCGCGACGACCGCCTCGACGCGATCTGTGACCGCCTCGGCCTCTTTCCGCCCTGGCAACAGTGGCGCGACGTGATCGCGCCGATCAGCGCGAAGCGCGGATCGATCGAGCCCCTGCTCGCGTGTCTGCGCGACCGCTTTCGGGAGCAAAAGCGCGACGACCTGCTGAAGTTCGTCAGCTGACGGCGCCGCCCGCCCGGTCGGAGCGGACGCGGGGCACGATCAGGGCGACGGTCGTCCCGTCCTCGCCGTCGAACTCGACGGCACCGCCGACGCTCCGGATCGCCCACCTGACGATCCAGAGCCCCGTCCCCGAGGCGTGGCCGAGCGGCGTCACCTCGCCGGTGCGGATCGACTTCAGGTCCGTCGCGGGGATGCCGGGTCCGTCGTCGCTCACCCGGACGCGCACCGTCTCGCCGGCCGCCGTCGCCGCGATCTCGACGTTCGGCTCCGGGCCCGCGTGCCGGAGGGCGTTCTCCACCAGTTCCTCCAGCGCCACGCCGAGCGCCCGCCCGGTCGCGGCGCGGAGCGACGGCGGATCGACCGTCGTGTCCACGGTCGCCGCCGGATGCTCGTCGCCGAACGCGGTGACGACCCGGTCGACGACGATCCGGACCCGAACCGGCTTCGGATCGTCGTCCAGGACGTGGCGCTGGATCGCGTACGTGCGATCGATGGCGTCGGTCAGCGCCGCGGCGGCGTCCGCGGCGACCGCCAAATCCTCGGCGACCGCCGCCGGATCGACCGGCTCCCCGTCCGCGCCCGCCTCCAGCGCCTCCATGGCCTCGGTGACGTAGCCGCGGATCGTCGCCAGCCGGTTGCGCGCGTCGTGGCGCAACACCCGGGTGAGGACGGCGAGTCGCTCCCCCCGCCGCGTTCGCTCGCTCACGTCGCGCCCGACCACGACCACGCGCTCCGCGGGCGCGTCGTCGGTCGACAGCCGCCGAAACCGAAACTCGTGTGGGATCCGGCGTCCGTCGTCGGTCCGGACGTCGGCCGTGGCCTCCGCCTCCCCCACCCACCGGGCCGTCTCGGCCGCCTGGCGGACCGCCTCGGCGTCCCCCTCGACGACGAGCGACGGGAGGTGCGAGCCCAGCAGCGTCTCCCGGGACACCGTCCGCTCGGCCGCCTCGTTCCAGCGGATCAGCCGATCCTCGTCGTCGACGACGACCAGGGGGTCCCGAATCGCGTCCAGCGCCGCCGACGGTGGCCGTCGATGTTCGGTCACCGGTGCTCGCCTTCCTGTCCCGTCGCTTTAACGTTTGTCCGGGCGTGATCAGTTCCGATATTCGGATCCCTCGCGCACACGCGGTGCCGGGGACGGTCCGACGACCGTCTCGATCCGCCGACCGGCGTCGTCCCGCGATTCGACGGTGGCTCGGGCGTCCGCGCTCGTCACACGGGGCTCGGCGGGGGTAACTCTCGTCATCGCCACCGGCGCCGGGTAGGGCGCTCGGGCACAAAAGCGCACCTGTCCGGCTGCGTCGGGACGACCGGACGGCACGTTCGGGTCACTCCACGAACGCCCCGGGCGTCCGCGTCCAGTCCCACGACAGATACCGGATCCGGGGGGCGGCGTCCGGCGGTACGGCGTCGTGCTCCTCGAGGAACGTCCGGATCCCGGCGCCGCCGCCGAAATCCCCGCGGAACCAGAGGAACACCCGGGGCACACGGACGACGCCCTCGGCGGGGTCGTGCTCGACGGTCCGGTCGAGGTAGGCGCGGGTCGCCCCGTCGAGCAGGTCGTCGACCGCTCCACCCCGGCGGGAGCGAGGCGACCGCGGTCGGACCCTCCGCGACGGCGTTCGGCGCCTGGAGCGCGCGGTCGAGTCGGGCCGCGTGGGGTATGTCTCGGTCGTCGCCACGGCCGCCGCGCAGTCGTCGTGGGCGACCCCTCGCCGGCCCCGCGTCCTCGCGTCGCGCGCGACTCGCCACGCGCCGCGGCCTCAGCCGTCGACGGCGGACGCCTCCGGGTCCCATCCCGCCGCCTCGCGGTGGTCGGCCGCGACCGACCGTATCTCGTCGGCGTCGAGGACGCCGGCCTCGGTCACGACGGCGTCGACGAGCGGTGCCGGAACGCGCTCGAACAGCGGCAGGGCCGTCCGGATCGGCGCGTCGCCGTCGTAGAGGGTGGACGGATCGCCCGTCTCGCCCGGCACGACGTCGTCGGGGCGCACCTTGTCCCGGGCGGTGACGACCCGGACCGGACGGTCGGCGGCGGCGGCCGCGAGCGCGAGCGGTCGGCTCCCGGTCTTGTTGACGACCGCCCCGTCCGGGAGGACGGCGTCGGCGCCGATCAGCGCGCTCTCCGCGTCGGGCACCGCCGTCCCGTCGGCGAACGCGCCGGGGAGGGCGGCGTCGGGGACCAGCGTCACGTCCGTCCCGCCCTCGGCGAGCGCCTCGGCGGTCGCCACCCCCTCCCGGCCCGGCCGGGACTCGCCGACCACGACCGGGACGCCGGCCGTCCGGAGCGCCGCGAGCGCCGTCCCGGAGCGCGAGAGCGTGGCGGCCGGGCCGTCGAGCAGGTCGGCGGCCCTCGTTGCCGCCTCGCGGTCGGCGGACGCGGCGTCGTCGAGCGTCGCCGCCGCCGCTCGGCGGACCGCGGCGGCCGTCCGCTCCGTGCCGGCCATCGCGCGGTTCACCCGGTTGGCGACGACGGCCATCGCGGGCCGGGCGTCCCGGAGGCCGCGGGCCGTCTCGGCCACTGCCTCCCAGTCGTCGGCGACCGTCGCGCCGTCGCGCAGGGCTTCGAGCGCCCGGAGCGAGAGCCACGTCGACCCGTGCTCGCGGTCCGCTCGCACCGTCTCCACGGTGGGGGAGACGCGGCGGTACGCCGCCCACAGCCCCGGCACCGTCTCGCGGTCGCACATTGCGGGCGCGTGGATCCACTCCCAGTCGGCGAGTTCCTCGTTCGGGCGCACGTCGCGGTCGCCCGCCTCGAACAGGAACGGATGGACGGTCCAGCCCCGGTCGCCGTCCTCGATCCGGAGCGGGTCGCCGGCGCGAACGAGCGTCGCGTCCAGGCCCGTCTCCTCGTCGATCTCGCGCCGGGCGTCGGCGAGCGCGTCCGCGGGGTCGCCCTCGACGTACCCCGAGACGCCGGCCCAGCGCCCCCGGTAGGTCCCCACGGCGTCGCTCCGGCGGGTGACGAGCACCCGGCCGTCGTGGTCGAGAAAGCAGGTGACGACGTGTGCGTGCGTGCGGTCGGTCACGGCGCCCGGTTGGACCGCCGGGACAACGGCTTTTGCGGTGGCCTCCCTGGCAGTCGTCATGTCCGCCACGGCGACCGCGGTCGTCCTGCTCTCCGACACGCACGTCCCCACCCGGGCGAAGGGGATCCCCGGCTGGGTCGCAGACCGGGTCCGGGCGGCCGACCACGCGATCCACGCGGGGGATTTCGACTCCCCCGCGGCGCTGGCGCGAGTGAGGGAACTCGCCGGCGGCGACGACCGCCTCACCGCCGTGCGGGGCAACACGGACCCGCGGGGTCTCGACCTCCCCCGGGTGGCGACGGTCGCCCTCGGCGGCGTGACGTTCGTCGTCACCCACGGCGACGGGCCGCCGGGGAGCTACCGCGAGCGGGTCGCGCGGCGTGTCCGGGAGCGCGGCGACGCCGACGCCGTCGGGGTCTGTGGCCACACCCACGAGTACCTGGACGAGCGCGTCGGCGGCGTTCGTCTGCTCAACCCCGGGACGGCGACGGGCGCGTCGCCGGGGGACGAGACGTCGATGATGGGCGCCGTCGTCGCCGACGGCCGCCTCGACGTGACGCCCCACCGGCGCTGAGGCGCGCGGCGCCGGTCCGTCCCGCGACCGACGCCGGACGCTCGCGGACTCGCCCGTTTCGCCGCCGCCTCCCCTCGAGCGCGGCGCTTTTGTGGGACCTTCGCGTGGGGCCGGTATGGAACTGTTCGCCGTGCCCGATCTGCCGGAGGTGCGGGCGGGCGACGACCTCGCCGCGCTGATCACCGATCGCGTTTCCCTCCGCCCCGACGACGTGGTCTGTGTCGCCAGCACCGTCGTCTCGAAGGCCGAGGGGCGGACCGCCGACCTCGCCGACTTCCCGCCCGGGCCGCGCGCCGAGGAGGTCGCCGCCCGGATCGAGGAGCACACCGGCGAGGAGAAGGACCCCCGGTTCGCCCAGGCGGTGCTGGAGGAGTCCACGGAGGTGCTGATCGAGTCGCCCTTCCTGCTGACCGAGACGCGCTTCGGCCACGTCGGCGTCAACGCCGGCATCGACCGGTCGAACGTGCCCGACGCCGACCTCCTGCTTCTCCCCGAACGGCCCGACGAGAGCGCCGCCCGGATCCGTGCCGGCCTGGCCGCCGACCGGGTGATCGTCACCGACACCTGCGGACGCCCCTTCCGCCACGGCCAGCGCGGGGTGGCCATCGGCCGCGCGGGCGTCCCCGCCAGCCGCGACTGGCGGGGCGAACCCGACCGCGACGGGCGGGAACTCGGCGTCACCGTCGAGAACGTCGTCGACGAACTGGCGGCGGCCGCCAACCTCGTGAGCGGCGAGGGCGCCGGCGGACGGCCCGTGGTCGTGGTGCGGGAGTTCGCTTTCGGCGACCTCGACGGTTCCGAGGAGCAGTACCGGGCCGTCGAGGACGACCTCGTCCGGCAGGCGATCCGCGCGTGGTCGTCCGAGGGGTGACGCCGGTGTCCTCGATTCCTCCCCCCCTCGTCGCTCCCGCGTCCCGGTCCGACGGTCGCCGTCGTCCGTTCACGGCGCGGCGGTGGCCGGTGGAGCGCCGGAGCCATTCCGGTCCGGGTCGACCTTCGTCCATGCACCCGCGACGACCGGGGCCGGCACCCGGCGACGGTCGGCGCCGTCCGGCGAGGGCGAGAGCGCACTTCGAACGGGGGTGGTCGGCGTGTTCGGCGTCGAACTGACCCCCGAACACCCCGTCGAGCGGCTTGTCGCACTCGGCCGGCGCGCCGAGCGCGCGGGCTACGACGCCGTCTTCGTCAGCGTCCACTACAACAACCGCGACCCGTTCGCCGCGCTCGCGCGGCTCGCCGCCGAGACCGCCGACGTCGGCCTCGCTCCCGGCGTCGCCAACCCCCACGACCGCCACCCGGCCACGCTCGCCTCGCAGGTGGCCACCCTCGACGAGACGAGCGACGGCCGCGCGCTCTGTGGCGTCGGCCCGGGCGACCCCTCGACGCTCGCCAACCTCGGCGCCGCGGAGGATCGCGGCCTCCGTCCGGTTCTGGAGACCGTTCGGATCGCCCGCCGGCTCTGGGCCGGCGAGCGCGTCTCCCACGACGGCGCCTTCCGCCTCGCCGACGCCGGCCTGAACTATCGGCCGCCACAGGGCGCCGCCCTTCCGGTCTACGTCGGCGGCGAGGGGCCACACATGTGCCGGATGGCGGCGACGCACGCCGACGGCCTGCTGTTCAACGGCTCGCATCCGGACGACCTCGCGTGGGCGCGCGAGCGGGTGACCGAGGGGCTGGCCGACCGTCCGGCGGACCGCGGCGCGTTCGACCTCGCGGCCTACGCGAGCGTCAGCGTCGCCGACGAGCGCGCGGCGGCGCGCGCGGCGGCCCGGCCGCCCGTGGCGTTCATCGCCGCCGGTGCGGCGCCGCCGGTGTTGGAGCGTCATGGAATCGACGCCGACCGGGCCGGGCGGATCGGCGAGCGGATCAGCGCCGGCGAGTTCTCCGCCGCGTTCGACCTCGTGACGCCCGCGATGGTCGACGCGTTCTGCATGGCCGGCACCGTGGAGGCGGTCGCCGACCGGATGGCCGCCGTCCTGGCACACGCCGACTCGCTCGTCGTCGGGGCGCCGCTGGGGCCGGACCTGGAGGCGGCGGTCGACCTCGCGGCCGAGGCGTACGACCGGGCGAGCGGCGAGTCGTGAGCGAGGCGGACGTCCCGGGCGAGCGAGGAGCGAACCGGCCTGCGACCCGCGAACGGACGGGCTTTTGGCCCGCGGCCCCCAAGGACGGCGTATGATTTTCGAGGACCTCCCGACCACCCCGCGGTCGTCGGAGCTGATCGACAAGGCGTTCTCGCGGGCGGCCCGGGCGGGACGCGCGAAAGCCGGGCGGGAGGCCCAGGAGTCGATGCTGCGGACGGCGGCGAGCATCCTCGCGGACAACGTCGAGAACGTCGTGCGGGCCTGGCCGGACTTCGGGACGGTCGATCCGTTCTACCGCGAGGTGGCCGACGCCGTCCTCCGGGTCGAGACCGATCCCCGCGAGGACGCCGACGGCGAGCAGGTCGGCCTGGACGCCCTCCGGGCCAGCCTGTCGGAACTGACGTGGGCCTCCCGGCAGGTGCGCGACCTCCGCCAGGAGTACGTCTCGAAGGTCCGGACAGCCGACGCGGCGACCGCGCGCAAACACCGCAAGCAGGCGTTCGCGCGGATGGCCGACGTGATCGAGGAGGTCGCGGCCGACCTCGCCCGCGTGGGCGCGGCGCGGGACGCCCTGCGTGACCTCCCGGACATCCGGCCGGACGAGCCGACGGTCGCCGTGGCGGGCTACCCCAACGTCGGCAAGTCGTCGTTCGTCAACCGGGTGAGCAGGGCGAAAAACGAGGTCGCCGCCTACCCGTTCACGACGACCGGCGTGCGGGTCGGCCACGTCGAGCGCGACCGGGTGCGCTACCAGGTCGTCGACACGCCCGGCCTGCTCGACCGGCCGGCCGACGAGCGCAACGGGATCGAACGGCAGGCGGCGAGCGCCGTCGACCACCTGGCCGACGTCGTCCTCTTTCTCGTGGACGCGAGCGAGGCGTGTGGCTACCCGCTCGACGCCCAGCTGGCGCTCCGGGACGACCTCGCCGCGGCGTTCGACGCCCCCGTCCTGACGGTCTGCAACAAGAGCGACCGCTCGACCGCCGTCGACGCCGACGACTACATGAGCGTCGAGACGGGCGAAGGCGTCGAGCGGGTCCTCGCCGCCGCCGTCGAGGCCGTCGACTACGAACCCGACATCCCGGCCTCGCGCCGGGAGTAGACGCCTACGGCCCCGGGCGAACGGTTAAGTGTCCCCGAGAGCGTGGTGAAAGTGATGCGCGACGACCCCGACGAGGGGATGCTGTCGTGGGACGAGTCGGTGTTCCGCGACGAGCACGTCTTCGAGGTCGACTACGTCCCCGAGACGTTCGACCACCGCGAGACGCAACTGGAGAACCTGAAATACGCCCTCCGACCGGCGGTCCGGGGGTCGCGCCCGCTCAACACGATGGTGCGCGGGCCGCCCGGGACCGGCAAGACGACGGCGGTAAAGAAGCTGTTCGGCGAACTGGGCGCCCAGCCGGACGTGCGGACCGTCCACGTCAACTGCCAACTGGACTCGACGCGGTACGCCGTCTTCTCGCGCGTCTTCGAGCACGTCTTCGACTACGAACCCCCCTCCTCGGGCATCTCCTTCAAGAAGCTGTTCGGACAGATCACCGACCGGCTGATCGAGGACGACGAGACCCTGGTGGTCGCGCTGGACGACGTGAACTACCTGTTCTACGAGAACGAGGCCTCCGACACGCTCTACTCGCTGTTGCGCGCCCACGAGGTCCACCCGGGCGCGCGCATCGGCGTCATCGTCGTCTCCTCGGATCTGGCCCTGGAGATGATGGACGAACTCGACGGGCGCGTCCAGAGCGTCTTCCGGCCCGAGGAGGTGTTCTTCCCGAAATACGACCGCGAGGCGGCGTTCGACATCCTGAACGAGCGGGTCGTCCGGGGGTTCCACGAGGACGTCGTCGGGCGGGCGGAACTGGAGCGGGTCGCGGAGCTGACCGCCCGGAGCGGCGACCTGCGGGTTGGGATCGACCTGCTCCACCGCGCGGGATTGAACGCCGAGATGCGCGCCTCCCGCACCGTGAGCCGCGCTGACGTCGAGGAGGCCTACGAGAAGTCCAAACACGTCCACCTCTCGCGGCGCCTCCGGGAGCTGAGCGACTCCGAACGGACGCTCGTGGAGGTGATCGCCGAACACGACGGCGAGCGGGCCGGCGACGTCTACGACGCCTTCCACGGGCGAAGCGACCTCGGATACACCCGCTACTCCGAACTCGTCAACAAGCTCGACAGGGTGGGCATCATCGACGCGACCTACGCCGACGTGGAGGGACGGGGACGGTCGCGGGAGCTCTCGCTCGCCTACGACGCCGAGGCGGTGCTCGACCGACTGGACTGAGGGGCGAGCGTCGGGACGGGTCCGTGCCGCCGCGACCGCCGGAGTCGGTGTCCCTACGCCGAGGGAAGGTTCTTCTTCGCGTTGGCGAGCTTTCCGCCGTCGGCGAGGAGTTCGCGCTCGCGGGGGGAGGCCTTGAGGCGGGCGGTGGTCTCCCAGTCGTCGTTTATCCGCACGGTGAACTCCTCGCGGCCCTCCCGGACCGCGGTCGCGGCGTCGTCGACGACCTCGATCTCGTCGCCCTGCTCGATGCGCTCGTAGGCCGCCGCGTCGATCGTCAGGGGAAGCAGGCCGAAGTTGATCAGGTTGGTCTTGTGGATGCGGGCGAAGGACTCCGCGAGGACGCCGTGGACGCCGAGATACATCGGACAGAGCGCGGCGTGTTCGCGCGAACTCCCCTGGCCGTAGTTCTCGCCGGCCACGAGGAAGCCGCCGTTCGCCTCGTTCGCGCGCTCGGCGAACGTCTCGTCGACCCGTCGGAGGGTGAACTCCGCGAGCTTCGGGACGTTCGACCGGTAGATCGAGACGTCCTTGGTCGCCGGGATGATGTGGTCGGTGGTGATGTTGTCGGGCATCTTGAGGAGCGCCGGCCCGGCCAGCGCCGCCCCCATCGGGCCGTTGAGCGGCACGTCGCCGATGTTGGGCCCCTTGACGAGTTCGTCGTCGACGGCCTCC
>JBDGUC010000005.1:2892-23672 GCA_042216285.1 Haloferacaceae archaeon | reverse complement strand
TCCCCTTGAGGAAGACGGGCGCGTAGCCGTAGTTCAGACCGCTCTCCAGGAGTTTCGTCACGCCGGCGTGGAAGAACCACCAGCCGGTGATGATCCGGAGGAGCGCGAGCCAGTACGCCGTCAGCGGCGCGTCGAGGGTCAACTCGAAGTCGGCCGCCAGTGGGTTGACCGATCTAGTAGACATCGATTACACCTCTCACACGTGGATATTCTCCCGGAGAACGGATATAACGGGACTCCGATTCCCGGAGGATGGAAACGACGCGAACTCGCGTGGCGCCCCTTGTCCGTGGCGGTCGCAGTTCTCACGTTGCGGAACGGACGTCCGTCTATTTGTGAATCCAGCGCGTGGCGGATCGTATGTACGATCGGCTCCTCTTTCCGACCGACGGCAGTGACGGGGCGTCGGTTGCGTTCGACCACGTCCTGGCGATCGCAGCCAGGCACGACGCCACGGTGTACGTCCTGAACGTGGCGGACACGACGCGGGACAGCGTCCTCCGGATCCGGGGCGACGTGGTCGACGCGCTCGAACGGGAAGGCCACCGGATCGTGCAGGACGTCACGGAGCGTGCAGCGCAACGAGGGGTCACGACCGTCACCGACGTCCTGCAAGGGGACCCGTCCAGGACCATCGTCGACTACGCGAACGCACGCGACGTCGACCTCGTCGTCATGCCGACCCACGGCCGTCGGGGCCTCGAACGGTTCTTGCTCGGCAGCACCACGGAGCGCGTGGTCAGACGATCGGACGTCCCGGTCCTCACGCTACGGCCGGACCACGACGACCCGGCCCGGTATCCGTACCGGAACGTGGTCGTTCCGACGGACGGCAGCGATTGCGCCGACCACGCGCTCGAAACGGGCGTCGACGTGGCGGCCGCGGAGGGGGCTACTCTCCACCTCCTGTCCGTCATCGTGAGCGTCAGTCTCGGGGTCGACGTCCGGAGCGATCTCCAGATCGAACCCCTGGAGCGGCGGGCGACCGGGCTGATCGAAGACGCCCGGGAGTACGCGCAAACCGCCGGCGTGACGTCGGTGACGGGGACCGTCGAATACGGTCCGTCGGTCCACGGCGGGATCACGTCGTACGTCGACGAACACGACGTCGACCTCGTCGTCGTCGGGACCCACGGCCGAACGGGCGTCGACCGGTACGTGCTCGGAAGCGTGACCGAACGCCTCGTTCGAACGTCGCCCGTGCCGGTGTTGACCGTTCGTGAGCCCCCGGAGGACGCGTAGTCCCGTCCTCACGTGTTCGTCGGGCCGGGCCGTTCGCGGATCGCCCCCCGCGACGCTCCCTCGGTCGCCCCCGCACGCTCCGAACGACGACCCGTGTCGTCGACGACCCGTTCGGGGAGGGGGCCGTGAGGTGGTCGTCGAAGCGGGTCGGGCGGTCGAGGTCGAGACGGTCCCCGGGGATCGAGAGCGAGCGGGTGAACTGACGACTCGCCGCGGAAGTCCGGGGGCGAGAATCGAACCCGATTGCGAGACTCGCTGACGCTCGTCTCGCGTGGTTCGATTCTCGCCTTCCGGCTTTCTTCGTCACTACGTTCCTCGGGAAGTCCGGGTGCGAGAATCGAACCCGCGTCTCAGCCTCCACAAGGCTGAAGGATGACCACTACCCTAACCCGGACACGCGCGGAGATACCCGGGTCGGGCAAAAATACGTTACGACTCCCCGCCGTCCTCGCGTCCCCGTTTTCGACCACGCCGAACGCGTGGGTTTTTCCGCCCCTCCCCGCTACCACCCGTGTGGCCATCACGGACAAGGTCTACCTGAAGAACCACCGCCAGATCGCCTCGCAACTGGAGGCGTCGATCCCGAAGGGCGCCTTCCACGGGGCGACCCTGGAGGTCCTCTACGCCGGCGACGGACTGGCGAAACTCGACGACGCGACCCGCGAGCGTCTGGTGGCGTTCGCCGAGGACTTCCTCGACTGCGAGGAGGAGGCCATCTACGCCGGCCACCCCGAACGGGCGTTCGTCCGCTACCTGCTCGAACTCCGGGCCGAGGGACTCGGCCCCGACGCCATCGTCGACGTTATCGGCGACGACTACATGCTGTACGCCTATCCCGGCGACGTGCGCTCGTTCCTCGACGACGCCGTGCGGACGCTGGAGGCGGTCGAGGCGCTCGCGTCCGTGGAGAACGAACGGACGGTCGAGCGACGAGCGCGAGAGGTGCGCGGAGAGCTAGTCGGGTAGTCGGACGCGTCGGCGTGGCCGGACCGACGGACGCGCTCGATTCGCGCCGGGCTCACCCGATGCGAAACGAGGGTTCGTCGCGGTCGCCCCGGAGCGGCTCCTCGTCGCCGACGTCGAGGTCGTCGAGGTGGATGACCTCCTCGTCGCCCTCCAACTTCTCGCGCAGGTGGTTCACGTAGCGCTTGTACTCGTCGAGCTGTTCGCGGAGGTGGTCGGCTTCGAGTTCCAGGCGCTCGTGTTCGCGGATGAACCGTTTCGGCACCTCCACCTTCGGGGGGAAGCTGGAGTCGTCCGCGTTCATGTTCTCCAGTTCGTGTTCCGGAACCACCCGGACCGCGCCGTCGTGGGCAACGAGCGTGTCCACGTAGTCGCGGAACACCGCCGAGAGCGAGAGGTCCCGCTCCTCGGCGATCTCCCGCAGTTCCTCGAACGCGTTCTCGCTGACGCGAAACGAGATCGTCTTGTTCTTGTTGCCCATCGCACCCCCAATCGTGTCTCCGGCCACTTAACGGTTTGTCAGACGCGCGTGCGTCGCCGGCGCGTGCGAGGCGACGGGCGCGACGAGCGTCCGGACCGATCGGGGAGGGAGAGCGACCGGGGGCGGAAGGCGACGGGAGGGACCGGGGGCGGTTACGACTCCGACGGCTCGGCCGCGGCGTCGGCGTCGGCCAGCTCGTCGGCCCCTTCGAGGCTCTCCAGCGCCTCGATCGCGGCGGCCCGGTACTCGTCGGGATCCCGGTCGTAGCGCTCGCGGGCCATCCGGGCGTACTCGTTGCCGTCGTCGAACGCGGCGACGCGGTCGAGCGTCCGGTCGGCCGTCTCGACGACCCACCGGTCCCGGGTGGCCGCGTCCACCACCGTGATGGACTCGGGGCGGACGCTCACGTTGATCGTCCCGTCGTCGGTCTCGTAGGTCCGGGGCTTGCCCACGACGGCGACGTACGCCGGCGGGTCGAGGTCCCGGAGGGCGCTGGCCGCCTCGGGCTGGTACTGCCCGGCGTAGACGAAGAAGGTCCCCGTCGGATCCACGATGCGTCCGCGCCAGTACTCGCTGTCCTCGCCGACGTCCTCCGTCTCGGTCAGCGTGCCGACGAGGAACACCCGGTTGGCCCGCTCTCCGGTCGGGAGAAGCAGGTACAGCGGCGCTCGCTCGTCGTCGGACTCCGTGAACGTGTGACTCGCGTCGTTGAACTCGCGGGCGAAGACCCGCCGGGCCACCTCGCGGCTCGGCACGTCCGTGGCGTTCGCGCTCATGCCATCGACCGCCCCCTGATGAGGAGGTCCTCGGCGTCGGCCGGCCCGGTCAGTTCCTCGAACTCGTCGAACAGCAGATACCGGCCGAGCGTCGGGCCGGTCACCCGGTAGTAGCGCCCGAGGATCCCCGCGCGCATCTCCTCGGCCACGACGGTCGTGTCCAGGGCGTCCATCGCCATCTCCGTGGCCTCCTCCAGGTCGATGCCGGTCAGCGCCTCGGTCTGCTCGCGGTCGAAGATCACCTCGGTGACCTCGCGGCCGTCGTCGATCACGCCCTTGATCCGCAGGTCGAACTCGCCGTCGACCTCGCCGTGTTCCGAACAGCGTCCGTTCTGGAGGACGCGCGTGCAGTCCTCCTCGGGACAGCGCTTGATGAGACCGCTCCCGCTCTGGACGTCCACCAGCGCCCCCTCGACGGTCTCGCCGCCGTCGCCGACCTCGATCTCCTCGTCGAGTTCGGTGATGGTCGTCGTCCGGTTGAGCTTCACCGAGAACCGGCCCTCGTACTCGTCGGTGACGACGTTCTCCAGGTCGTACACCTTGCCCTCTTCGAGGTCGGGGAGGTCGGAGGTCTCGAACGCGACGAACTTGATCGTCCCGCTCTCGTCGCCGAGTAGCCCCACCTGTGCGACGCTGTCGCTCCGGGGCTCCCAGAGGTCGACGACCTTCGCGCGGACGTCGATCCACTCCTCGTCCGCCTCGACGTCGTTGACCGCCACGCGCCGGTTGCCGCCGAGCGATTCGCGCTCGATGCCCGCCTCGTCGAGATACGAGTTGACGACGCTCCGGCGGGCCTCCTCGACGGGCACCCGGTACTCCGTCACGAGGTTGTCCAGTCGCTCCTCGACCTCGTCGGCGTCGACGTCGAGCCGGTCCGAGAACTGTGCCGCTATCTCCTCTGCGTGGGTTCGCAGGTCTGACATGGTTCCACTCGCCTCCACTCTGTTTTCAACGGGAGGCACGCCGGGGTTGGGTCCTTTCAGTATTAAAACGTCCGGCACCGGAGTGAAAGTGGTCGTTCGGCCGCCGACGCGCCGGATCGCGGTCGAATCGACCCCGGTAGCACCCGAGGCCGGACGCCCGACGACGGACCTTTCACCCCGGCGCTCCCACACGCGCCCGATGGACGAGCGGGTCGAACGGGTCCTCCGGACCACGATGCGGACCGCCGGCCGGCGGTTCGAGGAGGTCCGGCGCGCCTACCGGGAGGGCCGGGAGTCGGGGGACGACGACGGCGACCTCCCGACCGACGAGGAGGGCCGCGCCCGCATCGTCTGTCGCCGCCACGCCGAGCGCCGCGCCGTCGCGGTCGGCGACGCCGGCCGGCCCGCCTGTTTCGAGGCCGGCCACCCCGACTGCGAGGGCTGTGCCGAGGACGTGTGCGAGGGAATCGTCGAGACGTGGTAGCCGGGGGTCGCGGCCGGAGCGACCGCGGGACGCGGTCAGTCGTCGGGCGGACCGTCGACGCGCAGTCCGGTCTTCGGGTCGAGGAAGAGACGCCAGGCCGTCGGGTTCTCGAAGTCGAACGCGTTCTCGATGGTGCCGGCGAGTTCGTCGAAGGAGCCGTCGCCGATGCGACCGAGCCCCCAGTTGTCCTCGACGAAGCGCAGGATCGACGTCTGGTCGGTCAGCGTACTGTCGACCGCGTTCACCCTGCTGTAGGGGGAGACGACGAGGAGCGGGAGGCGTGGCCCGTAGCCGTACCGCCCCTGATAGCCGCCGAGCGGCGGACACGACCCCGGTCCGTCACGGGTCAGGACGTCGTAGCGGGTCCGCGAGGGGTTGACGGTCGGCGGCATCACGTGGTCGTACCACCCGTCGGAGTCGTCGTACGCGATGACGACCGCCGTCGACTCCCAGTAGGGGGTCCGCTGGATCGCGTTCAGGGTGTTCACGAGGAAGCGCTGTTCGCTCAGCGGATCCGAGTATCCCGGGTGCCCGTCCCGACCCCTGGCCGCCTTGAGGAAACTCACCGCCGGGAGCCGTCCGCGCCGGAGCGCCACGAAGAACTCCGAGAGGTCGTACTGGTGGTTCGCCCGGCCGTCGTGGCCGATCTCGTCGACGGACGCCGGCGGCCGGTGGGAGGGGTTCGCCGTGGACTCGTAGTACTGGAACGGCGCGTGGTGGGTGCTGTAGTCCCGCACGGGGAGGGTCCCGGCGTTCAGGTGGAACGAGTTCCACCGGAACCCGTCCTGGAACCACCCCCACGTGACGCCCGCGTCGGTCAGCAGGTCCCCGACGTTCCGCCCGGTCATCGCGATGCCCGGGGTGGCGCTCCGATCGTCCCACGCCGGGTCGGGGTCGCCGACGACCGTCCCGACGCCGTCCCCGTCGACCGCCGCCAGCGCGCCCGCGTTCAGGTCGCGGTCGGGAGCGCCGATCCGCGACCCGCTCCCGTCGACCCAGTATCCCCCGTGGGTCTGTCCCGAGACCAGGTTGAGCGCGCCCGGCGTCGACGGCCCGGTGACCGTCCCGAAGAAGTTGTCGTTCAGCGTGAACCGCTGTGCGTAGTTCCACATCGCGGTGACCGTGTTCCCGTCGTAGTAGTCCATCACCAGGCCGTCCCGGGAGTACTGGAGCGGGCACCCCGACTCGCCCCCCGTGGCCGCCACGAACTCGTCCATCCGGCCGTGATCGAACGCGCGCTGTTCGGCCTCGTAGCCGTGGTTCATGTCGGCCGTCAGCGCCTGGTCGCGGCCCAATCGACGCGGATCGGACTCGTTCGGATTGTGCTCAAGCAGGGCGCGATCGAGCCCCTCGACCGACGGGGTGTCGGGCTCGGCGTGGAACTGCGGCACGCCCGCCGGGTTCCTCGCGTGGGGGTACGTCCCGAAGTAGTGGTCGAAGGAGACGTTCTCCTGGAAGACGACGACGAGGTGCTCGATCGGCGTCGTCGTGGGGTTCGTCACCTCGTGTGCGGCGCCCGTCGTCGGGCCTCCCGACCCCCACGCTCGCTGCGTTCCCCCGACGGCGCCGACCGCGAGGGCCCCGGCGGCCGTCAGGAGGCCGCGCTTCGTCACCGGATAGGCGTCGCCGTCGTCGGCCATCCGCCTCGTGTATCGCCGCGTCTCCACTTAGCTACCACGCCCGCCCACACCGGCCGGTCGTACGACCGCCTCCGTCGAGGCGTCCACGGCGACGTGGCCGTCGGAACGCGAGGCGCGCCGGCGGCGGACGGGAGCGTCGGTCGTGCGGCCGTCGTCCGGAGCGTCCCCCCGGCGGTCGGGGGACGACCCCCGCCCGGCCGGTCGCGTCCGGATCCCGCGACCGGAGACTTATTCCCCCGTCGACGACCGGGGTCCGGTATGGATCGTCCCGTGATCGCGCTCGTCCTCGCGGGCGGCGTGGGCACGCGCCTCTACCCCGCGGCCCGCCCGGACCGCCCCAAGCAGTTCCTGTCGCTCGGGGGCGACCGCTCGCTGCTGGAGCGGACCGTCGCCCGCGCGGAGTTCGCGGATCACGTCGCGGTCGTCACCCGCGAGCGGTACGCGGACGGGGTGCGAGAGCGCGTCCCCGAAGCCGACGTCCTGGTCGAACCCGTCCCGAAGGACACCGGCCCGGCGCTCGTCTACGCCACCCACCGCCTCGGCGAGCGTTTCGAGAATCCGGTCGTCGTCGCCCTCCCGAGCGACCACTACGTGGGAGACGCCGACGCGTTCCGGACGGCGATGGGAACCGGCGCCCGCGTCGCCGCCCGCACCGGCGCGCTCGTGACCTTCGGCGTCGAACCCACCCGCCCGGAGACGGGCTACGGCTACCTCGAACCCGGCGCCGACCGGGGCGACCACCGGGTGCTCGCGTCGTTCCACGAGAAGCCCGACCGGGAGACGGCCGAGCGCTACCTCGACGCGGGCCACCTCTGGAACGCGGGGACGTTCGCCTGGACGACCGACGCCCTCCTCGATGCGGCACGGGGCTCGCCGCTCGCTCCGCTCGTCGCGGCGCTCGACCGCGGCGACCCGGCGGCGGGGTTCGAGCGCGTCCCCGCGGCGAGCGTCGACCACGCGATCATGGAGCGGGCGGCGGACGCGGTCGTCGTCCCCGTCGCGTACCCCTGGGACGACCTCGGGACGTGGGACGCGGTGGGCCGGATCGGCGAGGCCGACGGGGACGGGAACGTCGCGCTCGGGACCGATCCGACGCTGGTCGACGCGACCGACGACGTCGTGGCGACCGACGGAACCCACGTCTCCCTGGTCGGCGTCGAGGGGGTGGCGGTCGTGGCCTGGGACGACCGGGTGCTGGTCGTTCCGCGGTCGGACGCCGGTCGCGTCCGGGAGGTCGTCGCGCGCCTCCGTGCGGAGGGGCGGTTCGATCGACGGGAGGGAGCCGACGGAACCGGAGGGCCCGGGGACGACGGGACCGACGGCGACCGCCGGGAGGACGACGCGGACCGACCGGACGACCGGACGGCCTGACTCACCCCCGCGGGCCGACGCGCACCCGGACCTCGCCGTCGGACGTGACGCTCACCAGCAGGGTGGCGCGGATCTCGCGGCCGTGGACGGCGTCGCCGCTGGCGTCGCTGACCTCGCGCATCAGGTTCGGCGCCGTGTGGTTGACCTTCACGTCCGCCTCGTCGCAGGCCTCGTAGACCATCTCCGGCACGTCGTAGAGGTCGGTCCCGGGGGCGACCTCGACCCGGACCGGCGCGGTCAGGGCCTCCGCGAACGCCACCGTCTCCTCGGCCTTGGCGACGTTCGCGCGGGCGCTGGACTCGACGCTCGACACGTTCGCCCGCGAGGTGCCGAGCAGCGCCGCGATGTCGGCCTGCCGGACGCCACGCTCGCGGAGCGCCAGCACCTCCGCCTGCCGGCGCGTCAGCACGTTCGAGTCGGCGTCGAATCCCACCTCGTCGAGCAACTCATCGACGTCCACGTCGATGGCGGCCGCCGGGTCGTCGCCGTTCTCGCTCCCACGCTCGTTCGTCTCGCCCCGCTCGGCCATGGCATGTCGAACACGGTGCCGGCCGGGAAAAAAGGTACGCCGGTCAGGAGCCCCAGAAGTTCTCGCGACTGCCCAGTTCCGTGCGCTGTCGGCCGGATCTGCCCTCCCTCTCGTCGGCGTCGGCGTCGGCCGTCGACTCGCCGTCGCCCTCGTCGGCCCCGTCCTCGTCCTCCATCGGAAGCCGTTCGACGACCTCCTTTGCGGTCGCGTGGTTTGACTGCACCCGGTGGATCTTGACCCGGGCGCGACTCTCGGGCAGGAGTCCGTCGATCAGCACGATGAACCCGTCGTCCGTCCGGCCGACGCCCGCGCCGCTCTCGTGGATGTCGGTCACGTCGACCACCACCTCTTCGCCCGGCTTGACGGGCTGTTGTTTCAGGTCGTTGATGGGCATGTCGTAGGAGTCACACCACTCGGCACCTCCTCGGTCGCCGTAGTACTGACAGCCCATGCCCTGGATGCGCTCGGAGAAGCGCGGGCAGTCGTCCGCCAGTGGACAGTCGGGCATGGACGTCCTTACTCGGGGATGCGTATAAACGCCTTGTGTTGGCCCCGACCCGACGAAAGCCGCCCGACGGCACGGGGACGATCCGGAGACGACCCGGAGACGACTCGCCGGGGCGCTCCCGGCTCTCGCAAGCGTTAACTCGCTCCCTCCGGAACCCCCGGACATGCCCAAGTTCGACGCCGCGACCGAGCGCCGACTGGAGAAACGGATCTGCATGCGCTGTAACGCGCGCAACCCCCCGCGTGCGAAGCGGTGTCGCAAGTGCGGGTACAAGAACCTCCGGCCGAAGTCCAAGGAACCGCGCAACGCCTGAGGCCACCGCGACGTCCCCCTTCGGCCCGGAACCGCCTCACTCCCCGGGATATTTCGGCTCGTGGCGCGCCGCCCGCCCGCGTGCCCGCTCGATCACGTCCGCGACGGCGTCGCCCCCCCGCTCGGCGCGAAACGGCGCGCCGTGGCCGGCGTACATGCGCTCGACCGAGGCGGGGAGGCGGTCGAGCAGGTGGTCGAGGCTCTCGATCAGCCGGTCGCGCGACCGCCCCGGCCGGTCGGTCCGCCCGAAGCTCCCGTCGTCGAAGGCGCCGTCGCTGTAGACGACCACGTCGCCGCTGAACAGCGTCGTCTCGCTCACGAACGCCACGTGGTCGGGGGCGTGACCCGGCGTGTAGACCGTCTCGAACGTCTCGTCGCCCAAGAAGACCTCGTCGCCGTCCGCCAGACGCCCCGTCCGCCGCGGGTGGTCGCCGTAGGCGTACAGGTCGGCGTCGAACGCGTCGAGCACCGCGTCGAGTTCGCCGACGTGGTCGCCGTGCTGGTGGGTCAGCGCGACCGCGTCGAGCCGGTCGACGCGCTCCCGGGCGGCGTCGACGACCCCGGGCATCGCCCCGGCGTCGACGAGCGCGGGGCGCTCGCCCGTCAGGAGGTAGGCGTTGCAGGTGAAGACCTCCGCGTTCGCGGTGAGGTTGATCACGTCCACGTGCGGGCCTCGCCGGGGGCGCCGATAAGTCCGGCGCCCGGGTCCGGACGCGCCGTGCGATTTTTCACCCTCACCGTTGTAGGGGCACGTGCATGGGCTTCGGGAGCTACGACGAGTCCGAGCAGGACAACCAGGAGTACGACACTGACCTCGACGAGGACGGCGTCGAAACGACCGAAACCGACCACGAGGGGGCAGTCGAGTTCGAGATCGGGGCCTCGAACGACGAACTGCTCGACCGCCTGCAGGACATCAAAGAGGAGTGACCTCGCCGGGCGGTCGGGCGCTCGGCGTCGCCGAATCGTACGGGGCCGACGACGAGCGAAGCGTCCTCTGTGGCGCCGTCGTGCGGACCGACCGCGTCGCCGACGGCTTCGCGTTCGGCGCGTGCACCGTCGGCGGCACGGACGCGACCGGGGCGGTCGTGGCCCTCGTTCGGGACCTCGGCCGCGAGGACGTGCGCCACCTCCTCCTGTCGGGCATCGCCCCCGCGTGGTTCAACCTCTTCGACCTCGACCGGATCCACGAGCGGACCGACAGGCCCGTCGTCTCGGTCTCGTTCGAGGAGAGCCCCGGCCTCGAACGGGCGCTTTGCGAGCAGTTCGACGGCGCGGCCCTCGACGAGCGACTGGCCCTCTACCGGTCGCTCCCCGCCCGGCGCCCGGTCGAGACCGCCGCCGGCCGCCTGTTCGTGCGCGCCGCGGGCGTCGACGACGCGACCGCGGCCGAGACGGTCCGGGCCCACGTCGCCGGGGGGAGTCGACGGCCGGAGCCGTTGCGCGTCGCGCGACTCGCGGCGCGGGGCGTGCGGCGGTGGCGAGACGCGAGGCGCGAGACCTGAGCGGAGCGACGGTCTCGGACCCCCGAGCGGGGAGTGAATCGACCCGCGAGGCGCGAGCGGAGCGAGCGCCTCGAAGAGGCGAACGGGGAGCGACGCGACCCGTGAGCCGCGAGACCGTCTTCCGCTCGGGTCCCGACCGACGTCGCCGGATCGGCCAGCGAGGCGACCGGTAGTTTCTCGCACCCCGCGACCCATCCACGACCATGGCGGACGCCGAGCGCGAGGGCCCGGACGTGATCGCCTGTGAGCGATGCCCGGCACTCGTGGAGTCGCGGAGTCGGATCGTGAACGGCGACGGCCCGGACGACGCCGCCCTCCTGTTCGTCGGCGAGGCCCCCGGCGCCGAGGAGGACGCCCGGGGGCGGCCGTTCGTGGGCCGCTCCGGCGAGGTGCTCGACGGGACGCTCGCCGACGCCGGCCTCGCCCGCGAGGACGTGCGGATCACCAACTGCGTGCGGTGCCGGCCGCCGGAGAACCGCGACCCCCACGCCGAGGAACTGGCGAACTGCCGCGACCACCTCGACGCCGAGGTCGCGGCGGTCGATCCCGACCTCGTCGTCACGCTCGGGAAGGTCCCGAGCGAACATCTCCTCGACCGCTCGGTCGCGGTCACGAACGAGGCCGGGTCGATCGTCGAGACGCGGATCGGCGGCCGGACGCGCCGCGTCCTGATCTCGGTCCACCCGGCGGCGACCCTCTACGACCGGAGCCAGCGGGAGACGTTCGAGCGAGCGATCGCCGAGGCGGCCGCGGTCGTCGACGTCGGAGGGGAGGCCGGCGCGAACGACCAGTCCCGGCTCGGCGAGTTCTGAGCCGGCCGCACCCGCGACGGGTGCCGCGATGGAAAGGGACTTGCCCGCCGCTCGCGAACCGGCGGTCGTGAGCCTCGAACCCCCCGACGAGACCCTCGCCGACGTCGTCATCGTCGACTACGGGCTGGGGAACCTCCGGAGCGCCACCCGCGGCCTGGAGCGGGCCGGCGCCGACGTGACCGTCTCGGCCGACCCCGGCGCGCTCGACGACGCCGACGGCATCGTCCTCCCGGGCGTCGGCGCGTTCGGCGACGGGATGGAGAACGCCGGCCCCTTCCGCGCGGCGCTCGTCGACGCCGCGGCCGACGGCCGGCCGCTGTTCGGCATCTGTCTGGGCATGCAGATGCTCCTGACCGGGAGCGAGGAGGCCGAGCACGCCGGCCAGGGCGACGTGACGGGCCTCGACCTGATCCCGGGGCGCAACGTCCGGTTCGGCGACGGCGTGAAGGTGCCCCACATGGGCTGGAACGACCTGACCGTCGAGCGCGACCACCCGCTCGTCGCGGGGGTGGACGGCGAATACGCCTACTTCGTCCACTCCTACTACGCCCGGCCCGACGACCCGGAGGCCGTCGTCGCCACGACCGAGTACGGCACCAGCGTCCCCGCCGTGATCGCAAACGAGGCGGGCAACGTCTTCGGTACCCAGTTTCACCCCGAGAAGAGCGGCGAGACGGGCCTGCGGATCCTCCGGAACTTCGTGGGGATCTGTGCTGACTGATCCCGGCGTCCGCCCCAGTCCCCGTCCCCCTCAGGTCGGCTCGATCCGCTCCAGCTCGATCCCGTCGAACCCGGTGGCGTAGTCGGCGTCGAAGGCGGTGACCGGCGTCTGGAACCCCGGACCCACCTCGTCGGCGAGCACGCGGCGGGCCGACTCGACGGCCGTGACCGCCGTCACGTCGTAGGGGTCGGGCGTGGTCAGGCGGGCGGCCGCGCGCTCGCCGTCGCCGTCGGTCACCTCCGCCCAGATGCGCGTCGTGTGCTCGGCGCGTTCGTCCGGCGTCGGCCCGGCGACGAACCGGTCGGCGGCCGCCAGCAGGAGCCCCCTGACCGGCCGCGACGAGAACACGGGCACCAGCGGGCGCGCCCGGCGCATCGCCCCCACGGTCCCGTTCGGCACGGTCGCGTACGTCTCGACGTTCCCGATGCCGGTGGAGTAGTACGTGGTCGAGATCGTCCCCCAGGGGACGGTCACGCCGGTCTTCTCGCCGAATCCGAAGTCGAACTCGCGGCTCTTCCAGCCGACGGGGACGCTCCGGATCGCGCCGTCCTCCCGGACGGCGCCCGGCCGGTCGAGGCTCTCGACGATGGACTTCACGGTGCCGGGCGAGAACGTCTTGAGCCCGTCGAGCGCCAGCGTGAGTCGCTCGGGCTCCGGGACCTCCGGATCGAGCGTGGCGGCGAGACAGTCCGTCGGCACCGCGTCGAAGCCGACCGCCGGCAGGACCGTCACTCCCGCCCGCTCGGCGTCGTGGTCGCGCTGGGCCGTCGATTCGAGCACGTCGACGCGGCCCGCGATGTCGAGATAGTCGGTGCCGACCTCGAGACAGGCGCCGAGCAGCGGATCCACCGTCGCCGAGAACGGGCCGGCACAGTTCAACACGGCGTCGACGTCGCGCACGTTCGATTCGACCACCGACGGATGTTCGAGGCTGAACGTCCGGTGGTCGAGGCCGAGTTCGGTCGCCTGTGCTTCGAGCGGTTCGGTCCGCCGGCCCGCGACGATCGGAGCCAGCCCCTCGTCGACGGCCCGGCGGGCGACGAGGGAGCCGGTGTAGCCGTACGACCCGTAGACGAGCAACTCGCCGTCCATGGGTCGCGTTCGTGGGCCGTCAGTATAAACGTGGACGGCGGTCTCACGCCGTGCAGTCCGGCCCGTCGGCCGGACGGTCGGCCGGCGCCGGATCGCCCTCCGTCACCGCCTGCGACCGCGGCCCCGACGCCCTTATGCGCCCGCCCCGTCCACGGGTTCCCATGCAGGCGCTCACCCTCGGTCCGGCCGGGACCTACTCCCACCGGGCCGCCCGGGCCATCGCCGCCGACGTGCAGTTCCGCGAGTCGGTCACCGCCATCGTCGAGGCGGTGGCCGAAGGGACGTACGACCGCGGCGTGATCCCCATCGAGAACAGCATCGAGGGGTCGGTGACCGAGAGCCTCGACGCCCTCGCCGACCACGAGGTCGCCGTCGTCCAGGAGATCGTCACGCCGATCCGGCACGCCCTGCTCGCCCGGGACGAGGGGTTCTCGACCGTTGCGAGCCACTCCCAGGCGCTCGCCCAGTGCCGGTCGTACCTCGAAGCGCACTACCCCGAGGCCGCCCTGGAGGCGGTCGCCAGCACCGCCCGGGGCGTCGAGCGCGCCCGCTCTGACCCTTCGGTCGCCGCCATCGGCCACCCCGACAACGCGGACCCCGACGCCGGGCCCGACGACGAGGGGGCGCTCCGCGTCCTCGCCGAGGACATCCAGGACCGCTCCTCGAACGCCACGCGCTTTCTGGTGATCGCGCCCGTCTCCGAGCGCTCGGAGGCCGGCGGGAAGACCTCCCTCGTGGTCTACCCGAACGCCAACTACCCCGGCCTCCTGCTCGAACTGCTGGAGGCCTTCGCCGACCGCGAGATCAACCTCTCCCGGGTCGAGTCGCGGCCCAGCGGCGAGCGTCTGGGGGATTACCTCTTTCACGTCGACTTCGAGGCGGGGCTCTACGAGGATCGGACCGCGGCGGCCCTCGCGGACGTCGAGGAGATCGCCGCCGACGGCTGGGTCCGGCGCCTGGGCTCGTACGACACGCGGCACGTCCTCTACTGACCGGCCGCCCGACGGGCGCCGGCGCGCACGCGGACGCGTCCGGTGACCCCGGTCGCGCGCTCACCGCTCGTCGGTTCCCCCGTCGGGCGCGGCCGCCGTGGCGCCGTCGGCCCCGGCGGGGGCGCCCGCGGCCGGGGTCGCCTCCCCGCCCACGTCGAACTCGGCGAGCAGGTCGGTGAGTTCCTCGGCCCGCTCGGCGAGCGACCCGACGGTGCCGGAGACCTCGGTGATCGAGGCGGTCTGCTCCTCGGCGGCCGCCGAGACGCTCTGGCTCTCGGCGGTCGTCTGCTGGCTGATGCTCGCGACCTCCTCGACCATGCTGACGACCTCCTCGGTGGAGGCGGCCTGCTCGTCGGTCGCGTCGTTGATCTCCTGGATCCCCGCGTTGGCGTCCTCGACCCGGTCGACGACGTCCTCCAGGGCGTCGATCGCCTCCTCGACCGTCCCCATGCCGTCGTTGACCCGTTCGCCCATCTCGCGCATGTCCCCGACCGCCTCGTCCGTCGAGGTCCGGATGTCGTCGATGAGGGTCTCGATCCGCCCGGTCGCCTCGGCGGCCTCCCCGGCGAGGTCCTTGATCTCGTCGGCGACGACGGCAAAGCCCTCGCCGGCCTCGCCGGCCCGGGCGGCCTCGATCGAGGCATTCAGCGCGAGCAGGTTCGTCTGCTCGGTGATCTCGGTGATCAGGTCGACGATCTCGCCGATCTCGTCCATCCGGTCGTCGAGCGCCTCGACCTCGGAGACGGTCTCGTCGGTCTTCCGTTCGATCCGGTCCATCTCCTCGATGGCCTCCCCGGCGGCCGCCCGTCCCTCCTCGCCGCGGGTGGTGGCGTCGGCGGCGACTGCGGCCACCTCGTCCGACGAGGACGCCACCTCCTCGATCGTCGCCGAGAGGTCGCTCATCTCGCCCGAGACCCGTTCGAGGTCCTCGCTCTGTTCGGCGGCGCCCGCGGCGATCTCCTGGATGGACTCGCTGACGTCCTCGCTCGCGCTCTGGACCTCGGCGGCGCTCGACGTCGCCGACCTGCTGGCCCCGACCACCTCGTCGGCGAACGACTGGATCCGGACGACGGTGCGCTCGAACTCGTCCATCATCGCGTTGAACGACTCGCCGATCCGGACCATCGCCTCGTTGCGGCTCTCGGCGTCCATCCGGGCGGTGAGGTCCCCCTCGGCCGCCCGCTCCATCGTCGCGCCGTAGTCGGCCGCCTTCGCCTCCAGGTCGGCGTTCAGCGCCTCGACCTCCGATCTGGCCTGCTCGGCCTCCCGCTGGGCCCGTTCGACGTCCGTGCTCATCCCGTCGAGCGCGTCACCGAACGATCCGGGGACCTCCTCGTCGAGCACCGCGGCGTCGAAGCGCTGGTCGGCGACCGCCCGGGCCTGTGCGGCCGCCGTCGAGAGCGAGTCCTGCATCCGCCGGAACGACCGGACGAGGTCGCCGATCTCGTCCTCGCGGCGCGTCGCCGCGACCTCGGTGTCGAGGTCGCCCGCGGCGATCGCCTCGGCGTTGGCCGAGAGCCGATCCAGCGCGTTCACCGTGTTCCGGCCGAGCGTCAGTCCGACGACCAGGAAGCCGGCGAGCGCGATGGCGACGAGCACGACGAAGTCGCGCCTGACCGCGTTCACGAGCGCGTAGGCGGCCGACTGCGGGGCGTGCATGACGACCACCCAGTCGGTCCCCTCGACGGGGGCGTAGCCGACGACCAGCCCCGCCCCGTCGAGTTCCATCGACCCCGGCTTCCGGGCGCTCGCGACCGGGACCGCGTCGTACTGGTAGGGTTTCAGCGCCCCGCTCCCGTCCGTCGCGAACTCCACGGTGCCGTCGGCGTCGACGACCTGCGTGAACCCCCCCTCGGTCACGGAGCGGAACTGCGCGGCGCGGGCGTTCGCGTCGGCCGTCAGCACCACGGCCCGGTCGGTCCCCTCGATCCGGCTGACGAACGCGATCAGTTCGGTGCCGTTTCGCTCGTACCCCCGCGAGACCGCCACCGTCGAGGCGTCCCCGGCGTCGAGGGACCCGTGGGCCCACTCGAACCGCCGCATCCGGGTGCCGACGCGCCCGTCGGCGGTGCTCTCGATCACCGTCCGCGATCCCAGGTCGACGTAGTGGATCCCGTGGACCGTGCCGGGGAGTTTCCGGAGTTCCCGGTCGAGCGTCGCGCCGACCGCCGCCCGGTCCCCGTCCCGGAACGCCCGATACTCGGACAGCATCCGGACGTTGTCCTCGCGGTCGGCGACCCACTGGGCGAGCGCGTCGGCCTCGTGTGCCGAGACGCTCCGGAACTCGCGCTCGCGGTCGTGGTGGAGTTTGGCCGACACCTGTCCCTGGAAGAAGACGCCCGCGAACGCGACGACCACGAGGACGACGACGACGACCGCCGCGAACCGCTTCAGGTAGCTGTCGCCGACCGCAGAGGGGACCAGCCCGCTCATCCGGGGGCCCCCCCGCGGTGGCGCCGTCGCTCCGCCCCGGTCGCCGGTCGATCCGCCTCGGCGTCGGGCGTCCGCCGCCCGAACCTGCTCCGTCCCATGGTTTCTCCGCTGATATCTGGATACATAACCCGTTCCCTCCGGTGATCAGCGCTGATAACGCGCGGCGTCGCGGGGATGAAGTGGCCGGGTCGTCTACACGCACACATGTCGGGATCCGACGACCCGTTCGCGGAGCTGGATCGCCTGTTCGACCGGCTGACCGAGGGGTTCGACGCCGGCGGCCCCGCCGACCTCGTGCCCGTCTCGGTCGACGTGGTCGAGGCCGACGACGCGGTGGTCGTCACCGCCGACCTGCCGGGCTACGCCCCCGGGGACATCGACGTGACGGTCGACGGCCGGACGCTCTCGATCCGGGCCGACCGCGACGAGCACGAGGAGGAGACCGAGGGCCGGTACGTCCGGCGCGAGCGCCGCCACCGGGCGACGAGCCGCAGCGTCTCCCTCCCGACGGACGTCGTCGAGGCGGAGGCGACGGCGACCTACGAGAACGGCGTCCTGACCGTCCGGCTCCCCACGGGGGCGGGCGACGGCCACCGCATCGAGGTCGAGTGACCGGGATACGGGCTAGCCCGGCCCTCGGCATGGTTAATATCCGAGGAGTCGTAGGAGGAGTGATTGTCATGCGACGATACACCCCCTTCGAGGAGTTCGAGACGCTGTTTGAACGCATGGGCCAGGGCTTCGACGCCGGGTGGTTCGACTCCGCCCGCTCCGCGCGGGCCTTCGAGGTGGACGTCCGCGTCGACGACGAGCAGGTCGTCGTGATGGCCGACCTTCCGGGGTTCGAGCGCGACGACATCGACGTCTCGCTCGACGACCGGACGCTGACCGTCTCCGCCGAGCGAGTCGCCGCCGAGGTCGAGGAGGACGACGACTACGTCCGGCGCGAGCGCCGCCACCGGGAGACGAGCCGGAGCATCAGGCTCCCCGCGGCGGTCGACGAGGACGCGGCCACGGCGACCTACAACAACGGCGTCCTCACCGTCACCCTCCCCCGGATCGACGCCGGGGAGGACGAGGACGCCCACCACATCGACGTGGAGTGACCGAGGAACGGTTTTCACGAGCGACCGAGGTCCGGATCGGCCGGGGAGCGGGTGTCCCGCGGCGGGGCCCGTCCCGCTCAGGCGAACAGGTCCCGCGCGTCGTCGACGGCCTCGACCAGCGCGTCGACCTCCTCGCGGGTGTTGTAGAGGTAGAAGGAGGCCCGCGCCGAGGCGGGAACGCCGAGTTTGTCGTGTAACGGCTGGGTGCAGTGGTCGCCCGCGCGGATGGCGACCGCGTGGTCGTTGAGGATCGAGGAGAGGTCGTGGGCGTGGACCCCCTCGACGTTGAACGCGACGAGCCCCCCGCGGTCGTCGCCCGGCGGGCCGTACACCTCGACGTCGTCGGCCGCGGTCAGGCGGTCGTAGGCGTAGGCCGCGAGGTCCTCCTCGTGGGCCCGGATCCGCTCTAAGCCGATCTCGTCGAGGTAGTCACACGCCGCCGCGAGGCCGACCCCCTGGGCGATGACCGGCGTGCCGGCCTCGTACTTCCAGGGCAGGTCCTCCCAGGTGGAGTCCTCGTAGGAGACCGTGCGAATCATCTCGCCGCCGTAGAGGAACGGCGCCATCTCCGACAGGAGTTCCTCCTTCCCGTAGAGCACCCCGATGCCCGTCGGCCCGCACATCTTGTGGCCCGAGAACGCGAAGAAGTCGGCGTCCATCGCCTTCACGTCGACCGGCCGGTTGGGCGCCGACTGGGCGCCGTCGACGAAGCAGTACGCCCCGACCTCGTGGGCCATCTCGGCGAGGTCGGCGACCGGGTTGACGGTCCCCAGGGCGTTCGAGACGTGAACCACGGAGACCATCGCCGTCGACCCGTCGATCACCTCCGCGGCGTGTGCCATGTCGAGGTAGCCGTCGTCGGTGATGCGGACGTACTCGACGTCGGCCCCCGTTCGCTTGGCGATCTGTTGCCAGGTCACCAGCGACGCGTGGTGTTCCATCTCGGTGAGGACGACCGTGTCGTCCGGCCCGAGTTCGGCGAGGCCCCACGCGTAGGCGACGAGGTTCTCCGCCTCGGTGGTGTTCTTGGTGAAGACGATCTCCTCGCGCCCGTCGGCGCCGACGAACTCCGCGACCCGGTCGTGGGCGTTCTCGTAGGCCACCGAGGCTTCCTGGCTGAGGTGATGGATGCCGCGGTGGACGTTCGAGTTGTAGCTCCGGTAGTAGTCGGCGATGGCGTCGACGACCGGATCGGGCGTGTGGCTCGTCGCGGCGTTGTCGAGGTAGACGAGCGACAGGGTGTCGTCCGGGCCCTCCCCGGGGTCGGTCACGTCCCCCCCCACCTTCCGGTCGAGGATGGGGAAGTCCTCGCGGATCCGTTCGACGTCGAGAGGAGGGGCGTCGCGGTCCTGATCCTGAACTCCCATTGGCGCCCCGTACGAACCGGAGGGGCAACTGTTCTTCGATCCGCGTGACGCACGCGGACGGGCGCAGTCGGGCGATCAGCCTGCCGCAGGCCGCCGCCGGACGGTTCGCCTACCGCATCCGGAGCAACTGGGCGTGGCGCGTCCCGTCGAGGTTGAGCACCCTGGACCGGTCGATCAGGCCGGCGTCGATCGCCACGTCGACCGCGCGGTCGCCGACGAGGTTGGCCGTCGTCGCCCGGTGGAGGCTGTCGACGACCCGCTCGGCGTCGGCCTCGACGGCCTCCTCGCCGCCGTAGAACGACTCGGTCACCTCCAGGGAGACGCCCTCCGCCGCCCCCTCGTAGGTCCGACCCAGGCAGTCGTCGTCACAGACCGAGACGAGCAGCCCCTCGGGGGTCTCGCGCTCGCGCAACAGGAGCGTCACGGTCGTCACTCCCGGTGGCGGTTCTCGCGGGTCGGGTCGTCCCCCGCTCGCGGGTCGCTCCGCTCCCTGCTCGCGCCTCCGAGGCCCTCGCCTTGCTCGGGCCTCGCACCCCGCTCCTCCACCAGTTCGCGCTCGGCCTCCGCGCGGAGTTCCTCGGCCTGCTCGTGGACCGCCTCGGCCTCCTCGCGCTCGCCGAGTTCATCCAGCGCCCGGGCCTTCTCGTCGAGCACCTCGGCGTTGCGCATCCCGAGGCGGATGGCGTTGTCGAGGGCGTTCTTGGCGTCCTCGTGGAGGCCGCGCTCGTTCAGGAAGAAGCCGCGGTTGTACCACGCCTGCGGGAAGCGCGGGTCGACCTCGACGGCGCGCTCGGCGTGGGAGAGCGCCTCCTCGGTGTGGCCGAACTCCCAGAGCGCGTACGCCAGGTTCGTCTCCGCGCTGGCGGCGTGTGCGCTCTCGTCGTCGATGGCGAGCGCCTCGCGGTAGGCGCCGATCGCCGCGTCGTACTCCTCCAGTTCCGCGTGGGCGGCGCCCTTGTTGATCCAGGCCTCCTGTTCGATCCCCTCGCTCTCGGCGAACCGCGCCGCCCGTTCGAGCGTCTCGGTCGCCTCCTCGTACCGCCGGATGCCGACGTACGAGAGGCCGACGTCGAGCAGCGCCTCGGCGTCCACGTCCTCGGCGGCGATCTGGCGCTCGTCGAGCAGATCGGCGAGCGCCCGGGAGTCGACCGGATCGACCTGCCCCGGGTCGGTGGCGATCTCGGGATCGAGGGTGAACTCCTCGTACCCCTCGTCGATCCCCTGTCCGGCCGAGAAGTCGTGGCTCCGGCGGTCACCGTCGGACCCCTGGCCGCCGCCGTCGGCGTCCCCGCTCGAACCCGCCGCCGGCGGGCCGCGGCCGGCGTCCGGATCCGAACCCTCGTCGCTCATGGAGCGGGGTTGGCGGGCGTCGGGGTAAAGGGTTGCGTCGTGGAGCGCGAGGCGTGGCCGGCGGCCGCGCCTCGGGAGACCGAGCGGGGAGTGCGAGGCCAGCGCGACGCGAGGGCCTCGGGAGACCGAGCGGGGAGCGAAGCGACCCGCGAGGTGCGACCCGCGAGGTGCGA
>JBDGUC010000005.1:0-2792 GCA_042216285.1 Haloferacaceae archaeon | reverse complement strand
GCGACCCGCGAGGTGCGACCCGCGAGGTGCGAGGGCAGCGCGGAGCGAGGACCTCGGGGAGGAGAGCGGGGCGCGAAGCGACCCGCGAGCCACGCGGCGCGGCCGCACCCCGGGGAACGAGCGCGAGGGCACGCGCCAGCGGCGGCGGGCGAGCAGGTGCGAGCGGCGGCGGGCGGGCGGGCGCCAGCGAACGCGCACGGGGGACCGGGCGCGCGAGGGGGCGCGCGAGCGGGCGAACGAGGGGGTGCGCGAGCACGCCCACGAGCGGACGGACGAGCGGGCGCCCGCGGTCCGACCGGTCCCCGGGGCAATCCGCCACTAACGACCGCGGGACGGTCGTCGCGGTCGTCAACGGTCGCGTGACCGCGCCCAAGACGCCGTTGACGGGAGGCGACGTCGCGTGCGCGCCGCCACGAAAGCAGGGGACCGAGACGCGAAATGCCCGGACGTCTCGTCGACGCAGGCTCGCGGTCGGCGGGGCGACGAGCGGGGGCCGTCGGGCCGACACGACCTCCGTCACAATCCGCGCTTGTCTCACGTTCGCCGGACTGTGACGGGATCGAGACGGTCGCGCACGGGACGAATATCCAATGAACGTGACAAATAACTATGGCCGGGCGCGTCGTACCGGCGCCGTTGTATCATGGCAGTATCACCAATGGCAGTATCACCGGAGACGTTCGTGCTTCAGGTCGGCGTTCCGGACTACCTCCAGGGTGCCGTCGCCGGAATCGTAAACTTCCTCCCCCGGCTTCTCGGCGCACTCCTCGTCTTGCTCATCGGCTGGATCGTCGGTCGCGTGATCGGCGGGGTCGTTCGGCGCCTCGCGGACCGGACCGACGTCGATCGGCTCGTGATGAACACGCCGCTCGGCGGCGCGCTCGGGGGCACGCCGAAGGCGGTCTCGGGAAGCCTCGGCCGCATCGCGGCCTACTTCGTCTACGCGCTGGCGATCCTCGCGGCGGCCGACGCGCTGTCGATCACCCTCCTCTCGGAGTGGCTCGCCACGGCGGTGGCGTACCTGCCGGCGTTCGTGGCCGGCGCGCTGATCATCGTCCTCGGGTTCGTCCTCGCGGACTTCCTGGCCGACGTCGTCGGCGGAACGGAGACGCTGACCTCGGTCCGCTACACCGAGGCCTTTGCCGACGGCCTCCGGATCTTCCTCTACTTCGTCGTGGTGGTCGTCGGCCTCGACACGATGGGCGTGGACGTCCAGATCCTCTACCTGTTCGCCGGGGCGCTGGCCGGCGGGCTGGCGCTCGGCGCGGCGCTCGCCGTCGGCATCGCGTTCGGCCTCGGCGGCCGGGACTACGTCGCCTCCAACATCGGCACCTGGCTCCCGGGACGCCCGCCGGCCGGCGAATCCGCCCCGATGGGACAGGCCGACGGGGGCGAGGAGTCGGTGGACTGAGCGCGCCCGGCAGTGTCTGGCGGCCCGTCGGTGCGACGCCGACGCCGGGGAGGGCGACGGGGGCCGACGTGCCCGACGACCGACGACCCGCACCGGCGTCCCGGTCAGACGGCGTCGGCCGTCACGCCGTTCTGGTAGAGATACCGCCAGAGGAGTTGCACGGGGGAGGGCTTCTCGGCCGAGTGGAATCCCCGTCGGTCGGCCTCCCACTTGCCGACCTCGTCGTACGCCCGGGCGAGTTTCAGCGCCGCCAGCAGCCGGTCGCCCTCGTCGAACCCCTCCAGTTCGTCCGCCGTGTTCCCCCGGTAGCCCCCGGGGGAGAGCAGGTAGTTCACGGCGTGTCCGATCCGGTTCTCGTCGACCGTCCCGTCGGGGGTCCGGTAGGGGAGCTTCCAGGTGGACTTGCGGGTGAGGTCGCCGACGTGGGCGTAACAGTCGTAATGCAGTTGCTCGCCGTGGTGAGTGCGATGCAACTCGTCGTCCTCGGTCGCGTCGTACTCGATCACCGTCTGCTCCTCCTTCGGGTAGCGAAAGAGCCCGAAGTGATTGAAGTAAAAGAGGTTCTCCGACGCCGCGTCCGCGTCGGGGTCGATTTCCTCCCGGAGCATCACGGCGACGTCGTCCCGGTCCCGGCGCCGGAGCGCCAGGACGAGGTCGACGCCGTCGAACGCGACGAGGTTCGGCGTCCGGTGTCGGTCGGCGTAGCGCGCGGCCTGCACGAGCGCGTCGTCCAGTTCCGTGCGGCGCTCGAACGCCCCGTAGGACTTGATCTCGACCACCGCGAGCTTCATCCCCTGGCCGTGGAGCGTCCGGTCGGCGTAGTCCTGCTGGCGACCGATCCGGTCCGGACCGTAGCCCAGCACGTCGCCGGCGAGCCGTTCGAACATCTGCTCGACGTCCGCCTCCTGGAGCGTCTGCCCGTGGTGCCGGCCGTCGAGCGTCCCCTGCACGAAGTCACAAAAGTCGGGCCACGCGTCCCGAATGCGGTCGCGGGCCCGTCGCTCCTTCTTCGTGACCATCTCTCGATGCGCTACGGAGACACGTCGGATAAGCGTACTGTCGGCGGGGCGGGACCGGGCGTCGTCGTCGCCCGGTCGACCCGGGACCTCCCCTATACTGATTGTTCTCCGCGAACGTTCTCGTGGCGAGACCGTGCCGCCGAGCGCCGTCCGGACCTACGAGGACCTGATCTGCTACGAGTACGCGACGCTGATCGCCGCGGCGGCGGGGATGAGCGGGAACTACGGGTTCGTCATGGACCGGTGGGAGAAGCTCAAGAGCGGCGACGTCGAGATGAGCGACGTCGTCCGCGAGGACCGGTACCAGATGCGGGACGGGTTCGAGGAGTGTGTCTACTGTGGCGCGACCGAAGATCTGACGT
>JBDGUC010000051.1:0-23792 GCA_042216285.1 Haloferacaceae archaeon | reverse complement strand
TGGGCGGCGGCATGGGCGGCATGGGCGGCATGGGCGGCATGGGCGGCGCGATGTAAGCGCCGGTTCAGGAACTGCCCACACCACCCGTCGGACGACGGCTTCCGAACGCGAACTCACTTCTTTCGGCGCCCGGTCCCGGAGCGGTAGCGCCGCGCCTTCGCGGGCTCCCGCGTGTTCGATCCCGGCCCGATCCTGCCCAACAGGTCCGTCCGACGACACACTCATCGTCCCACGGATCGGCTCGTCGATTCGAACGACGATCGAAGTGTCCGAGTACGAAGGCACGGCTGGTACTGTATCTGCTCCCCCACTTCGAGACCTCCCGAAGACGAGGGGGATCCGTTCCGGCGAGCGAAACCAAATCCCGCAAACACGGAGGGGGAACGACTACACCGATTCCGCGACTCCCGAGTCGGACTCCGTGCCACGTTTCTCGACGTCGTGAGTCCGCCCTAGCGAGGCGACCTCGGAGGCCAGCCTCACTCGATCAACACCGTCAAGAGACCCGGAGAGGCGTGGTGACGGAGTGGGGGCGACGGCCGTCACCCGGTCCCCAGAAACCAGCTTCCACCCCCAGTCGTCGTTCTTCCGGTCGACGCTGAAGACGGCATCAGACCCCCTCGCTATCGGAAGGACATCGCTGAAGATTTCGGCGTTCTGTCGAGCCTCGACTTCGGAGGATGCCGGCCGACCGGCACGTGCGACCTCGGTTCCAGCCTTTTCGATCGCCCAGAGCCAGCCCCCATCGGTCCGAGAGACGACCAGCTGGAACCCGGCGATCGTCCCCGCTACGGTCGGCCGCTCGGCCTCGATGTGCCTCCCCGTGTGTTTGGTCTTCTCCCAGCTGAGATGGCCGAACGCTAGCTGGACGAACGCACGGATATCCGATCCCCACTGGAGCAGCCAGTACAGCGGCACGCCCACGAAGTTGATCCCCGTCCGAAGGACGCGTCTTGGTCCGCGATTTTCAGTGACCGTCCAGTATCCGATGGCATGGATCACCATCTGTTGAAGAGCGAGTGCGAGACCGCCGAGGAGGATCGCGGCCACGACAGGACCCACGTGGAACCCGACGAGCGTCACGTAAATCGTGATGAACAGCACACCCAGGACGTTGATCAGCCCGATGTGGGGCATGGCTGACTGGGTGTAGATGTGGATCTTCCGACTGAAGCCCGCCGGAGGGTAGCTGAGCCGCTGGTACAGCGTGAACAGTTTGCCCTTCTGCCAGCGAGTCCGCTGTCGGACCCACGCGCTGAGTCCGACCGGTGATTCCTCACGCGTGACCGCGGTGAGCATCGCCATACTTCGCCCGGTCTCCCAGAGCAAGAGCCCGAGTTCGAAGTCTTCAGTCACGTTCCGCGGATCCCACGGAGTGACGCCGATACGCTCCGAATCCGCGAGCGCCACTCGGTCGGCGTCCGTCCACGGGGACCCGAATCTCTCGATCCGCTCTGCCGCGATCGCCTCCAGCACCGGCCGCTTCACGAAGTTGGTCGTGCCGCCTAGCGGCACGGGATACCCGACATGGAAGTAACTCGGGATGACTGTCCCGTACCAGAGACCGTACTCGCC
The DNA here is from genome assembly GCA_042216285.1 of Haloferacaceae archaeon. Lineage (GTDB taxonomy): Archaea > Halobacteriota > Halobacteria > Halobacteriales > Haloferacaceae > CAZMLQ01. The sequence goes on along the minus strand of JBDGUC010000051.1, from coordinate 22,217 downwards.
CCTGAATAGCGTGTTCAGCAGGCCATCGTCCTCGTTTTGCATGTCGAGTGTCCCCTGTGCGTAGTCGTGCCCGTCGTCGACGAGCGCACGGACGACCTGCTTGAAGAGGCCGGGCGCCACCAAGTCCTCAGCGTCGATGACGCCCACGATGTCGCCGTCGGTCCGCTCGAAGCCGTAGTTGAGTGCCCGCGGCTTGTTTCGGGCGCCGGGGTACGATGACGGGATCACGATCTCACGGAATTCGTAGCGACGGCGAAGTCGGGACAGTTCTCTGCGTGTAGCTCGATCGGACGGTTCGACGAGCACGTCGATTCCGAGCTTTTCCACGGGGTACTCCGCTTCCCGCAGCGCGTGGATGGAGTGACCGATGGTCTCGCTCTCGTCGTAGGCAGGCAGCAGCACGTCTATGAACGGCAGATCGTCGTCGGCGAGTTCCGTCGCTTCGCTGTACACCCGTGGGTCCTTCGACCTGCCGATCGACCTGAAGAACGCCTTCCGGTAGACGGGTGCATACGTGTAGAGACTGACGGCGAGCCAGACGGTCCCGAACGCGACCACGACGATCGACATGTGTTCGGAGCTAACAGCCATCTGCTATGCCTCCTCGCTGATCGTCACTTCGGTCCCGGCGATCGGAGCCGCGGCGGACAGTTCATCGAGTGCGTTTCGGGCGGCCGCTCGGTTCGCGAAAGCTACGCTACTCTCGGCGAGAACGCCGTCATCGCTACCGAACAAGCGCCATCTCCAGCCGCCACGGGCACGACGGAGTTCGTAGTACGGTTGTCGCAATAGCCGTCCGTCTCGGTCTGCTGGCACGGGCGTGACCGTCATCGGGACGATAGTGAGGCCCGCTGCCAGTAGCACGATCCTGCAGTGTACGTCAGAATCACTGGCCGTGGTCCGGCGAACGTCCAGCCGTGCGGGTACAGGATCACGAACCAGGCGATCGCCGCAGCACAGAGCAGGATTCCGACCCCGCCGAGCGCCGTGCCGGCAGGCTGTAACGTGAGTCGGAAGGTCATGCCCAGCACGACGACCGGCAGTCCGCCAGCCGCGAGTGCGATACCAGCCTGCCGGTATGCCCAGTACGACCCCTCGCCTCGCGGATACGTCGACCCCCACAGGAACACTGTCACGCCGGTTAGTGCGACGATGGTCCCGAAGACGATCAACCAGTATCCGTACGCTTCAGCCGGCGTACCCCTCGGATCGATTCGGCTCGTGTAGACCCGGAGCCACCGGTTCTCTTCCCCAGTCATAGAAGGAATACTACCCATCACGATATAAATATATGCAAATTTATGTTTTGTCGTGGGGGGATCGAAGGCACGGCAGAGAGACCGCTCGTTCCTGCGCGCACAGCGCGTGCACCGACAACGAACCGTCCGATCGACGCTTGATTCGACCGGGACCGCTATGATCAAGCGGCCGGACCGCCGGGGACCTCGAGGACCCCACTCCGGGGGCGTTCGTGCTGGGTGGGGCTCTCGACGGGCGCCGGACGAGATCGAGGCCCTCCCGAACACGGGCTGTATTCCTCAAACGGACCTCCACACGAACCTACGAAACCGAAGGTTCCCGCACGGTGGGATTCGAACCACGGTCGGACGTGCTCGCGTCGCTGCGCGCGACCTCCCTGATTCGAATCCCCTGCGTGCCGGTTCGGCCCTCGCTCCGCTCGGGCCTGCACGGGCACGGTGGGATTCGAACCCACGACCCCCGGATTAGAAGTCCGGCGCTCTCTCCGGGCTGAGCTACGTGCCCTGCCCGGAATGCACCGGCGACCGGCAAAAACGATGCGGCTCAGCCGTCGAACCGGTACAGCGACGTGACGTACGGCAAGCGGTTGAACATCCATATCGCCACGGGGAGGCCGACGACGGTGATGGCCAGGAGCGCCGCGAGGTTCGCCCACAGGAACGAGAGCCACCACCCGACGAGGAGGAAGTAGACCGCCCGGACGACGAGCGAGTGCTGGCCCCCGACGTGGGACGGGTCGACGACCGTCCGCGGTTCGCGGAGGGTCAGCACCGTCGGGACGAGGTTGACCAGTTTGATCCCGAGCGGCGCGAGGACGACGGTGGCCATCAGCACCCAGGCGGCGTTGACGACGACCGGCGTCGCCCACCAGCCGATGACGAGGAACCACAGGGCGCGGACGAGGAGGGAACGGTCACCCATGGTCGGCCCGAGGCGTCCGAGGGGGAAAAGCCCGCCGAGGCGGTCGTCAGCGGAAGCGAACGGCATAAGGCCGGCGGCGGGGAAGGCGGGACCGATGCGAGTCATCGGGACCGTGGGTCTCCCGGGAAGCGGCAAGGGGGAGGCCGCGGCGGTCGCACGCGAGGAGGGCGTCCCGGTCGTCGTCATGGGCGACGTGATCCGCGAGGCCTGCCGGGAGCGGGGGCTCGACCCCGCCGACCACCACGGCGAGGTCGCGCGGGCGCTCCGCGAGGAGGAGGGGCCGGACGCCATCGCCGCGCGGGCGCTCCCGCGGGTGGAGGCGGCGCTGGACGAGGGCGAGGCGGTGCTGATCGACGGACTCCGGGCGCCCGTCGAGGTCGAGCGCTTCCGGGCGGCGTTCGGCGACGCCTTCGTGGTCGTGAGCGTCGAGGCGCCCTTCGAGACCCGCCTCGAACGGCTGGCCGACCGCGGCCGGGACGCCTCCGACGCCGACCGCGAGGCGCTCCGTGCGCGCGAGGAGCGCGAACTCGGCTTCGGGATGGGCGAGGTGATGGACGACGCCGACGTGCGCGTCGAGAACGCGGGGTCGCTCCCGGCGTTCCGCGAGCGGGTTCGCCGCCTGCTCCGCGAGGGCCCGGACGCGCTCGCCGGGGGACGCGCCGGGAGCGCCGAGGGCCCGATGTGCACCGATCCGGCCGACGACGCCGGTGATGGCGCGTGATCTACAGCGTCGACGTGCGGATCGTCGCCCCCGTCCGGGAGACGGAGGTCCCCGGCCGGGTGATCGACGCCGTGCACAACCTCTTTCCCGACGCCGAGGTGCGCCGGGAGGAGGGACGGATCGTGGCCGAGACCCACGGCCTCGACCGGCTCTCGGAACGGCTCCACGAACAGGAGATCCTCGACAGCGCCCGCCGGGAGTTCCAGCGCCGGGCCGACGCCGACGGCTTCTCGTTCGCGCTCAAAAAGCAGGCGGCGTTCGAGGGGGTCGTCAACTTCGCCGTCGGGTCGCCCGACGAACTCGGCGACATCGAGGTGCACGTGACGGTCCGCGAGCCGTCCGTCTCGGCGTTCATCGACCACGTCGCCCCCCGGACCGAGGACGGCGAACCGGTCTGACGCCCGTCCCGACCCCTCGCCACGACGTCCCGAATCCGGATCCCGTTCCGGATCACGTCGAACGAACTACAGCTTCCGTGACGGGGCCGCGTCGGGTGTTGACCGACGGTGGCCGGTGAACGCGTCCTGACCGGTCACTGGATAATTATATAACCCTTCCACGACCAGTCGGTGACATGAGACGACGAGCACTCGTCACTGCGCTCGGGAGCGTCGCGCTCGTGGGCATGGCCGGCTGTTCGGGCGGCGGCGGGGAGTCCACGACGACCGACACCGCGACGGCGACGGCGACCCGGACCGCGACGGCGACCGAAACGGCGACGCCGACGGCCACCGGGACGCCCTCGCCGCCGACGCACGCGCTCGGCGAGCGGTTCGTGGTCGGCGAGGGGGACGCCGCCGTTCCGTACACGATCCTCGGGTTCCGGCGGAGCGACCGCATCGGGCACGAGTCGATCGGCGAGCAGGCGAACGGGGTGTTCCTGATCGTCCACCTGACCGTCGAGAACACCCGAAACGACACGATGGACGTGCCGGCTCCGCGGATCGTCGTCCGCGGCGAGGGCGTGCGCAAGAACGTCGACGACGCCGCGAGCGAGAAGGTCTCGAACGACGATCGGATCGAGGATCCGTCACTCGCGCTCGCGACCATCCCCGCCAAGAAGAGCCGGACGGGCGTGCTCGTCTACGACGTGCCTCCGGATCACTCCTACCGGCTCCAGATATCGGCCGGAGGCGGGAGCGACGAGGTCCACTTCGTCGAGATCGGCGACATCGGCTCGGTCACGGATCTGGACGAAGAGGGGTTCTGAGATCCGATCCCCGTCGGACCGCGGGGTGGCGACTCGTCCGCCGGCGCCGGCGTTTAGGTCCGGCGGCGCCACGGCTGACACCATGCCCACGTTCACCGTCGAGACCGACGCACGCCTGACGACCGTCGACGTGACCGACCGGATCCGCGAGGCGCTCGCCCCCGACGCGACGGGCACCGCGACGGCGTTCGTCCGGCACACGACCGCCGGACTGGTCGTCAACGAGGCCGAACCGCGCCTGCTCGCCGACGTGGAGTCGATGCTCGACGGCCTGGTGCCCGGCGAAGGGTGGCGCCACGACGAGATCGACGACAACGCGGACGCCCACCTGCGCGCGCTCCTGCTCGGAAACGGCGTCACCCTCCCCGTGACCGACGGCGACCTCGACCTCGGCACCTGGCAGTCGGTGCTCCTGGTCGAGTGCGACGGACCGCGGCGGCGCACGGTCGACGTGCGCTGACGGCGTTTGTCGTGACCGTCTACCGCTGGGTCGCCGACCCGGTCCGGCGACCCAGTGGCGGTGACTCACGACGACCACTATGTGGCGTCGGGAGCGGTCAGACGAACGCCCGGACGGCCGCGAACAGGACGACGACGCCGAGCACGTCGCAGGTGTTGGTGACGACGGGGATGACCACGTCGTCGGGGTCGAGTTCCAGCCGGTAGGCGGCGTACGTGGCGACGACGGTGACGACCACCGCGAGCACCGCCAGCGCGAGGCCGGCCGAGACGGCGACCAGGAGCACGGTCGCGAGGGGCAACCGGGCGGCCCCGTCGAGCGCGATCAGTCCCCAGGCCCCTCCGCCGATCAGCGGGAACAGCGACCCCGCGAGCGCGACCAGCGCGACGGCGTTGCCGGCCAGGTGCGGATCGCGCGCGTCGAACGACAGCAGGCCGAGGTGGAAGGCCGTCGAGAGCCGCGAGGCGAGGACGCTCCCGAGGTTGCCCGCGGTGCCGATGGTGACCGGGACGAGCACGAGCAGGGAGGGATACCGGAGGAGGTCGGCCTGGAAGCTCCCGAGGACGAGCCCGCTCCCCACCTCGACGAGCGTCAGCGCGAGCAGGAGCGGCAGGGTGGCACGCGTGATGGCCCGGACCGTCCACTCCGTGGCCACTCAGCCCACCCCCCCGACCACGGCGCCGAGCGAGGCCCCGACCACGACGCGGACGGCGAGCAGGAGAAAGAGGAGGCCGAACACGTCGCCGGTGGTGGTGACGAGCGGGCCGACCAGCGTGTCGGGGTTGAGCCCGCGCCGGTAGCCGGCGAAGACGGCGACGACCACGACGAGGGTGAGCGTCAGCCCCGAGAGGAGGCCGGCGAGCAACGCCACCCCCAGGAGCGCACCGATCGACGCGACCGGGGCGTCGGTCGTCGAGAGGACGGAGAAGACGACGACGGCGGCGAACCCGGAGGCGAGCAGGCCGTTGGCCAGCGCGGCCGTCGCGGCGCGCAGGAGCCTGTCGTCCACGTCGGTCAGGCGCGGCTCGACCATCCCCTGGTGGAGGGCGGTGGCGACGCGGGCGCCGAGCGAGCCGTAGACGTTGCCGCGGGTGGCGAGCAGGGCGGGCACGAGGACGAGCAGGCCCGGCATCGCGTGGAGTTCCGCGCGCATCCCGCCGAGGGCGACGCCGGCGGCCAGTCCCCCGAGGAGGCTCGCCCCCAGAGCGGGCAGGGCCTCCCGGTAGGCCTCGCGGGCCTCCTCGCGGACGCTCATCGACGGGGGCCACGTGGGCCGCCGGGAAAAGCGCCGGGGGGACGCGTCCGCCGGCGACGACGGGCGTCGGACGCCAGCGCCGGCCCGTCCTCCCCGGCGCGCCCCCCGCGTCGTCGTACTGCCGCGCCGTGGCGGACGACCGTCGGCCGTCGATCCGGACCGTCAGCCGAACGGGCCCATGCCGCCCATCCCGCCGCCGGGACCGCCGCCGCCCTGGAGTTTCTTCATCATCCGCTGCATCTCGCCGTCGCCCATCCCCTGGAACTGCTTCAGGGTCCGCTCCATCATCCGGTGCTGTTCGAGCAGTTCGCGGACGACCTCCTCGTCGACCCCGGCCCCGCGGGCGATGCGCTCGACCCGGCTCCGCCCGACGGTGCGCGGGTTCTCCAGTTCCTCGTCGGTCATCGAGTCCATCGCCACCTCGAACGTCCGAAGGCGATCCTGGGTGACGTCCATCGCGTCGTCCGGAAGCTGGTCCATGATCCCCCCGCCGATGCCCGGGATCATGTCCATCACCTGGTCGAGGGGCCCCATCCGGTCCATCGCCTCCATCTGTTTTTGCATGTCCTTCAGGGTGAACGAGCCCTTCATGATGTCCTCGGGCTCCCAGTCGTCCTCCTCGGCCTGGGTCTCCTGCATCGCCCGCTCGACGCGCTCGCTCAGTTGCTTGAGATCGCCCATCCCGAGCAGCCGCGAGACGAAGCCGCTGGGCTCGAACCGCTCGACGTCCTGGACGGTCTCGCCCGTCCCGAGGAACGCGATCGAGGAGCCCGTCTCGTCGACCGCCGCGAGCGCGCCCCCGCCCTTGGCGGTGCCGTCGAGTTTCGTGATCGCCACGCCGTCGATCCCGATCGCCCGGTCGAACTCCTGGGCCTGCTCCTTTGCCCCCTGACCGATGGCGGCGTCGAGCACGAGGATCGAGCGGTCCGGCCGGACGACGGCCTCGATCTCCTCGATCTCGGCGATCAGGTCGTCCTCCAGGCCGTGGCGGCCGGCCGTGTCGACGATGCGGACCTCGGCGTCGGCGGTCGCCTCCATTCCCTCGCGGGCGATTTCGACCGGGTCGGCGGCGTCCGGATCGCCGTAGAAGTCGACCTCGGCGCGCTCGGCCATCTCGCGGGACTGCTCGTAGGCGCCGGGCCGGAACGTGTCGGTCTGGACGATCGCCGGCCGGAGCCCCTTCTTCGAGAACCACCACGCCATCTTCGCGGCGGTCGTCGTCTTCCCCGATCCCTGGAGCCCGGCCAGCAGGATCGTCTGGGGCTCCAGCGGGATCTCCGTCGACTCGCCCACGAGGTCGACCAGTTCCTCGTAGACGATCCGGAGGACGTGGTCGCGGGCGCTCGTCCCCGGCGGGGGTTCCTCGTCCAGTGCGCGCTCCTCGATCGCGTTCGACAGCTCCGTCACGAGGCGCACGTCGACGTCGGCGCTCAGGAGCGAGCGCTGGATCTCCCTGACCACCTCCGAGACGTCGTCCTCGTCGATGCGGGACTTCCCGCGGAGGTCGTCGAGCGTCCCCCGCAGGGAACTCCCCAGGTCGTCGAGTACCATTTGCCCCGCGCTACGCGACCGACCCGGTAAAGGCTTCCCTCGCGGCGGGCGGTCGGCGACCGCCACGGTGCCCCGCCCGGCGCCGCCCGCGACGGGGACGGCCGTCAGCCGTCCGCGCCCGCCAGCCGGTAGCGGTCGAGGTCGGCGCCGGTTCCCGGGTCGCGCTCGGCCGCGGCCGCGAACGCCGCCGCGACCGCGTCGGCCGCCCGGTCGAGCGTCGGCGGGTCGGCGAAGCCGAGCCCTCCGAGCACGAGTTCCGCGCCGCTCCCGCGGACGGCCACGGGATCGGCCGGCGTCTCCCCGTCGCCGTCGATCGCTCGCACCCGCGGGCGTCCCGTCCCGTCGCGGGCGGCGACGACGGCCGCCGCGTCGGGGGCGAGCGCGTCCGCCGCCAGGCGCGAGAACGCGTCGATCCGGGGATCGTCGCGCTCCAGCCGGTAGGACCGGACCGCCGCCTCGAGTTCGTCGGCGAACCGGTCGGGATCGCCCCCGACCGACGCGGCGCCGACCGCATCGAGATCGACCAGGTGGTCGGCCGCACGGGTGAGGACCCGCCCCGCCCGGATCCGGACCCGGTCGGCGACGAGCAGGGCGCCGTCCCGACACTCGACGCCGGCGATGGTGGCCATGCGCGGCGTAGGTCGCCCGGGCGGAAAGGTGGTCGGGGTGGGGCGCGGGGCATGACAACTCCTTTGTCCGGGCACACGAAGGACCGGCCATGTCCCTCGGGGAGAAACTCGACGCCGCGCGGACGACCCTCGCGGCGTGTGACGGCGCCGTGGTCGCGTTCTCCGGCGGCGTCGACTCCGCCGTGGTCGCCGCGCTGGCCCACGACGCGCTGGGTGCGGACGCCGTCGCCTGCACCGCAAAGAGCGAGACGCTCCCGGCGGCCGAACTGGCCGACGCCCGCCGGGTCGCCGACGAGATCGGCATCGAGCACGCCGTCGTGGAGTTCTCCGAACTCGACGACCCCGACTTCGTCGCAAACGACGGCGACCGGTGCTATCACTGCCGCTCGATGCGCCTGGCGCGCATGTACGAGGTGGCCCGCGAGCGGGGGATCGAGACGGTCTGTGACGGCACCAACGCCTCCGATCCGGGCGAGGGCCACCGCCCCGGCCTGCGGGCAGCAAAGGAGTTGGAGGTCCGCTCGCCCCTGCTCGCCCACGGGATCACCAAGCCCGAGGTCCGCGAGGCCGCCGAGCGGTACGGCCTCTCGGTCGCGGACAAGCCCTCCATGGCGTGTCTCTCCTCGCGCATCCCCACGGGGCTCGACGTGACCGAGGAGCGCCTGACGCGGATCGAGCGGGCCGAACGGCTCCTCCGGACGTGGGGGTTCGACCAGTTCCGGGTGCGCGACCACGACGGCCTGGCGCGCATCGAGGTGGGCACCGACGAACTCCCCCGCGCGCTCGACCCCGACTTCGCCGCCGCCGCCCGCGAACGTCTGACCGACGCCGGCTTCGATCACGTGACGCTCGACCTCGGGGGCTACCGGACCGGGAGCGTCAGCCCCGGCGAGGGCACGCAGGGGACGGAGGACGACACGGGATCGGAGGCCGGGGACGACGCGACGGCCGCCACGGACGCGTTCGGGACGGAGTATCCGACCGACTGAGCGACCGCCGGGGGGTGCTCACCGGGAGAACGCCGCCGTGACCAGCGCGGCCTCCGCGCGCCGGAGGTGCTCCGCGGCCGTGCTCGGCGCACAGTCCAGTCGGTCGGCCACGTCGGCCGTCGTCGCCCCCCGTGGCACCTCGTAGTAGCCGGCGTCGAGGGCCGCCCGCACCGCCTCGCGCTGGCGCCCGGTGAGGTCGCCGACGGGGCCGCCGGGCCCCCGATCGAACTCCCCGAGTCGGTCGACGGTGACCGTCAGTCCGTCGGGCACCGCCTCGACCGCCGCCCGGAGTTCCGTCCCGGTCCCCACGACCCGGCACGTGACCCGCCCGTCGCGGTAGGTGATCGGGGGGATCAGGAGCGCCCCCTCCCGGGTGAACGCCCGCCAGATCCGGCGCTCGCTCTCCACCGCCGCCGTGTGGACGTAGGCGTACCGACCCTCCGGACGGTCGAACACCTCGAACTCGCGGACGACGGGTTCGGCGGCGAGGACCGCCGCCAGGCGGTCCGGGTCGCCGTCCACCCGGAAGAACGTCGTCGTGGTCTCCTCGTCGGTGGCGTTCCAGTCGAGCATCCACGACGCGTCCACGGCGGGCGACCCCGACATCACCGGGAACAGCGGGTGGATGGCCGCCCCCTCGGGCGCGAGCGTCACCTGGACGTATCGCACGCGACGGCGTTCGTCCCCGTTCCACTTGAAAGATCCCGCATGTGAGGCACAACCGACACTCGTTTCCCGTCCCTCCATCCGCCCGACATGACCACCTTCGTCGCGGGCGCGACCGGCGTCCTCGGGCGACGACTCGTCGACGACCTGACCGACCGCGGCGGCCGCGTCCTCGGCCTCGTACGCGACGAGGCGGGCGCCGCCGCCGTCGGAGAGCGCGGGGGAGAGCCCCGCCGGGGCGACGTCCTCGACCGCGACTCGCTTGCGGCGGCCGTCGAGGGCGAGGACGTGGACTGCGTGGTTCACGCGGCGACGGCCATCCCCACCTCGCGGAAGCCGAGCGCGGCCGAGTGGGAGCGAAACGACCGGGTGCGCGTCGAGGGCGCGCGGACCCTCCTCGCGGTCGCGGAGTCGGCCGGCGCCGACCGGTTCGTCCTGGAGAGCGTCGTCTTCCTGGCCCGGCGGCCCGACGGGAGCCGGTTCGACGAGGACGCGCCCCCGAACCCGGATCCGGAGACCGAGTCGGCGGTCGAGGCCGAGCGCCTCGTCCGGGCGTCCGACGTGCCGGCGAGCGTGCTCCGGTGTGGGTTCCTCTACGCCCACGACGCCGCCCACGTCAGAGGGTTCGCCGAGGGGCTCCTCGACGGATCGCTGCCGGTCGTCGGCGCCGGGGCGTTCGGCCGCCGGGAGCCGCCCCTGTCGTTCGTCCACGCCGACGACGCGGCGCGGGCGTTCGCGGACGCCGTCGAGGCGGAACGAACGGGACTCTGGCACGTGGTCGACGACGAGCCGACGTCCGCCGCACGCTTCCTCCGGGGACTCGCCGACCGCCTCGGCGCCCCGGCGCCGCACCGGATCCCCGGCTGGCTGGCTCGATTCCTCGTCGGCGCGGCGACGGTGCGGATGATGACGGCCGGGATGCCGACGACCAACGAGCGGATCCGGGCGGCCCTGGGCTGGGAGCCGGCGTACCCGACGGTTGCGGCGGGCCTCGACGCCGTGGTCGAGCGGTGGCGCGACGAGGGATCGCTCGTCGAGCGTCCCGACGGCGACGCGTGGGTCGGGTGAGCGCGTCGCCGCGACTCAGTTCCCCGTCCAGCGCAACAGCGCGAGCGTCCCCTCGAACAGCGTGACCATCGTGACGATGATGACGATTGGCGCCATTCCGGTGGGATCCGGCGAGACCAGAAAGGAGAGGCCGGCGAACGCGCCCCAGAACAGCAGGCGCTTGTCCTCCAGCCATTCCCGCGTCACCAGCCCCATCATGATGCCGAGTTCGATGAACAGCGGGATCTGGAAGACGATGGCCATGTAGCCCATCAGCAGGAGGATGAGGTTGAACGTGTCCCGGAGGCCGAAGGCCACGACGGCGGTCCCGGTGGTATAGGAGGTGAAGTACGCGAAGATGGCGGGCAACACGACGAAGTGGGCGAACGCGACGCCGACGAACGCGAGCACCAGGCTGGTGGGGACGGCCGCGAGGTAGTAGCGCCGCTCCCGGGGGTAGAGCCCGGGGCGCATGAACCGGTAGGACTGGTAGACGAGGACGGGGAGGCCGACGACCAGTCCCGCCAGCCCCGCGACCTTCAGTTCGGTCATGACGAGTTCGAGGGGCCCGTAGATCCGCGGGCGACGGTTGGCCATCGTCGCCGCGCCGGGGATCTGGGCGTTCCAGACGTAGTTGATGAACTTGTCGGCAAAGGGGAAGGCGAACAGCGCGACCAGCCCCCCCACCAGCAGGACGATCGCCAGCCGGCGGACCATCTCCTCGATGTGGTCGGCCAGGGGCATCTCCACGTCGTCCTCGGGCCCCTCCCGGTCCGTGACGAGGGGGTCGTCGATCGGCGCGCCGACGCCGACGTCCGGTTCCGGCTCCGGATCGACGACCTCGTCCGGACCGGTCCCCACGGTCGCCCCGTCCGCGACGGCCGGCCCCTCCGGCGCGAGGGCCGTCGCCTCGTCCGCCGTCCCGGCCGGGGGTGTGGCGTCCTCGTCGCCGTCGCCGGTCGACTCCCCCTCGTCGGGGGTCGCGTCGGGCGTCTCGCCGGCCGCGTGGCTGTCCGCGTCGGACGACTCGTCCGTCGCCCCGTCGGCCGTTCGCGTCGCGTCGGCGTCGGCGCCGCTCGCGTCGGCGACCGGATCGTCGTCCGCGTCGACCCCGTCCGCGGTGGATCCGTCGTCGGCCCCGTCCCCGGCGGGATCGGGGTTCGGCTCCGGGCCCGAATCCGGCGTCTCCCGGTCCTCGGCCATCCACCCGCCCTTGCTACCCACCAGTTATAGGCCTTTTTCCATCGCTCGGCCGTCGACGCGCGCTCGCGGCCGTCGTCCCGCCCCCCGGCACACCCACAGACCTAATGACCGCGCCGCCGACGGGCGGGCATGAACACTCGCGGGATCGACTCCGACCTCGCCGTCGCCGGTGGGCGCGTCCTCCGGCCCGACATGACCGTCGAGCGCGCGGACGTGCTCGTCGACCGCGACCGCGGCGAGATCCGCGCGGTGGCGCCGGACGTCGAAGACGAGGTGGGCGCGGACGCGGCCGACCGCCTCGACGCGACCGGCCGCCTCGTGATCCCCGGCCTGGTCAACGCCCACACGCACGTCGCCATGACGCTCCTGCGGGGCCACGCCGACGACAAGCCCCTCGACGCGTGGCTCCGCGAGGACGTCTGGCCGGTGGAGGCGGCGCTCGAACCCGCCGACGTGCGCGCCGGCGCCGACCTCGGCATCCTGGAGATGATCCGCTCGGGGACGACGGCGTTCGCGGACATGTACTTTCACGTCCCCGAGATCGCCGCCGCCGTCGAGGAGAGCGGGATGCGCGCCGTCCTCGGCCACACCGCCATCACCGAGGGCAAAGAGGAGGCCGACGCGCGGGCGGACATGCGAGAGAGCCTGGACGTGGCCCGCGAGTTCGACGGCGCCGCAGATGGTCGAATTTCGACGACGTTCCAGCCCCACAGCCTCACGACCGTCGGCGAGCGCTTCCTCCGGGAGTTCGTCCCCCGGGCGCGAGAGGCCGGCCTGCCGATCCACTACCACGCGAACGAGACCGAAGCCGAGGTCGATCCGATCGTCGAGACCCACGGGAGGCGTCCCCTCCGCTACGCCGCCGACCGCGACCTGCTCCGCGGGGGCGACTTCCTCGCCCACTGCGTCCACGTCGACGACGAGGAGGTCGACCTGCTCGCGGAGACGGGGGCGGCGGTCGTCCACTGCCCGGCGTCGAACATGAAACTCGCCAGCGGGATGGCGCCGGTCCAGCGCCTGCTCGACGCCGGGGTGACCGTCGGAGTCGGCACCGACGGCGCGGCCTCGAACAACGACCTCGACGTCTTCGACGAACTGCGGGACGCCGCGATGGTCGGAAAGCTCGCCGCGGGCGACGCGAGCGCGGTGCCCGCCGAGGCGGCCGTCCGGATGGCGACCGCCGGCGGCGCCGACGCGCTGGGTCTCGACGCCGGCCGGATCGAACCCGGCGCGCGCGCCGACCTCGCCGTGGTCGACCTCGACGCCCCCCACCTCACTCCCCACAACGACCTCGTCTCGCATCTGGCCTACGCCGCCCGGGGGTCGGACGTGTGTCACACGGTCTGTGACGGCCGGGTGCTCATGCGCGACCGCGAGGTGCTGCCCCTCGACGCCGCCGCCGTCTGCGAGCGCGCCGAGGAACGGGCGCAGGGGTTGCTGGCGCGAGCGGACGTCTCGTAGGGGGCGGCGACGGCGAGGGGACGGTCCCCCTGTCCGACTCCATAGCGTTTAGGCCCGCCACCCCGAACGACGGATCATGACTGCGCCGACGATTGCGGAGCGCCTCGACGACCCCGTGGAGGCCCGCGAGTCGGGGGAGCGAAAGCTCGACTGGGCCCGCGGGCACATGCCCATTCTCGCCGAACTGCGCGAGGCGTTCGCGGCCGACCGGCCCCTCGACGGCGAGTGGATCGGGATGGCGATGCACGTCGAGGCCAAGACCGGCGTGCTCGCCGAACTGCTCGCACGCGGCGGCGCCGAAGTGGCGATCACCGGCTGTAACCCCCTCTCGACCCAGGACGACGTGAGCGCCGCGCTCCACGAGACGTCGGGGATCACCTCCTACGCGAAACACGGCGTCGACGACGACGAGTACTACCAGGCGCTGGCGGCGGTCGCCGAGTTCGGACCGACGATCACCGTCGACGACGGCAGCGACCTCGTGACGCTCGTCCACGAGGAGTATCCCGACCTGATCGAGGGGATCAAGGGGGGCTGCGAGGAGACGACCACGGGCGTCCACCGCCTGCGGGCCATGGACGGGGACGGCGCGCTCGCGTATCCGGTGTTCGCGGTCAACGACACCCCGATGAAGCGGCTGTTCGACAACGTCCACGGCACCGGCGAGTCGGCGCTCACGAACGTCGCGATGACGACCAACCTCGCCATCGCGGGCTCGACGGTGGTCGTCGCCGGCTACGGCCACTGCGGGAAGGGCGTGGCTCGCAAGGCCGACGGGATGGACGCCCACGTCGTGGTGACGGAGGTCGACCCCCGGCGGGCGCTCGCGGCCCACATGGCGGGCCACGAGGTGTTGCCGATGGCCGAGGCCGCCGCCGTCGGCGACCTGTTCGTCACGACGACGGGCAACCGCGACGTGCTCACCCGCGAACATTTCGAGCGGATGCACGACGGCGTCGTGCTCGCCAACGCCGGCCACTTCGACGTGGAGGTGAACCTCGACGACCTCGACGACCTGGCGGCCGCGCGCCGCGAGGTCCGCCCCGGGATCGAGGAGTACGAACTCCCCGACGGCCGCCGGCTGAACGTGCTCGCCGAGGGGCGGCTGGTCAACCTCGCCGGGCCGCTCTCGATGGGCCACCCCGTCGAGGTGATGGACCAGAGCTTCGGGGTACAGGCGGTCTGCATCCGCGAACTCGCCGCCGAGGGCGACGACGCGTACGGTCCCGGCGTCCACGACGTGCCCGACGCGCTCGACCGCGAGGTGGCCGAGACGAAACTCGCCGCCGAGGGGATCGAGATCGACGCCCTCACCGACGCCCAGCGCACGTACATGGACTCCTGGCAGCACGGGACGTAGACCCGTCACACGTCGGACGACGGGGGACGGACTCCCCGCCCGACGGCGTCCGGTTTAAGCCCCCGCCCTCCCGACGGGGGGTATGTCCGCGAACCGGAAGGGCGACCGCCGGGAGCGCGAACTGGTCAACGAGCTCGACGACGCGGGCTTCGCGGTGATGCGCGCGCCCGCGAGCGGCAGCGCGACCGACCGCGACCTCCCGGACGTCCTGGCGGGGGACGGCGAGACGTTCTACGCCATCGAGGTGAAGTCGTCGTCGGGGGCGCCGATCTACCTCGACGGCGGGGAGGTGGAGTCGCTGATCTACTTCGCGCGCAACTTCGGCGCCAAGGCCCGGATCGGCGTCCGGTTCGACCGCGAGGACTGGTATTTCTTCCACCCCGGCGACCTCCACACCACCGACGGCGGCAACTACCGGGTGAAACGCGAGACGGCGCTCGCCGACGGGACCGACTTCGCCGAACTCGTCGGACACTCCGAGCAGGCGCGGCTGGGCGGGGACGTCGACCGGGAGGAGTGAGCGGGACGCGGGGGACGGACGAAAGCGAAGGCGGGGCGCCCGGCGGTCGCCCGCTCCCCGCTCACGTCGGCCCGTCGTCGACCGGCAGGCGCGCCGCCACCCCGGGATCGACGGGGACGAGCCGCGAGGCGGGGAAGGCGTACCGCCGTGGCTCGTCGTCATCGGCGGCGGCCAGGTAGACCGCCAGGACGACCGGTTCGTGGGCGCCGTAGTCGGCGTTCGTGGGGTAGTCCGCGACGAGGCGGCCCTCGCCGGTCCGGTGTTCGTCGGCGCGCTCGGTCGTGGTCTCGCTCACGACGAGCAGACCGCCGGTCTCGCGGTCCCGGACCACGTCGCCCGGGGCGCGCTCGTGGCGGGCACAGAGCTGTGGACCCCGGGCGGCCATCGGGACGAACAGGCGCTCGCCACAGACGGCACAGGCGCTCGTCCGCCGGTCGGGCGCCGGGACGCGCCCGGCGGTCACCTCCATGGCGACCCGGCGGAGGTGTTTACAGCGGGCCCCGCGGATCGCGTGGTCGGGACAGGTACAGGTCCGGGAGACGAGGTCGACGACGTAGGTGCCGCCGTCGGTCTCGACGACGTACCGGCCGTCGCGGAGCGGCCGGACGGTCATGGGCTCGACGCGGGCGCGTTCGCTCCGCGCGTCGTGGCGGTCCCGTCGGCCGGCGTCGTCGGAGGGTCGTCGACGACCGCCGTCTCCGGCGGGGCCGTCGGGTGGGCGGGGGCCGGCGACGGCCCCCCGCGGTGTCGACGCGGTCGTGTTGCGTGGGTGCGTCATCTGGAACGGGAGCGGGGGCTCCTCGGCGCAGATAGGGGCCACACGACCCTAAACCCTCGTTTTCGGGGCGTCATCCGGCGTTCGCGGCGACGCGGTCCGCCGGGAGTATCGAAGGGATTTTCATACCACCGGCGGAACGCCGCGGCATGGATCTCGAAGAGGGGATGGTGCGCAAGATCACCGTCGCGACCGCGACGGTCGTCGGCTTCCTCGTGCTCATCGTTCTCATCGGGATCGTCTGGGGCGGGAGCCAGGGACTGGGCCCCGCGGGCGCGCTCGCCCTGGTCGCGAGCATCGTGCTGTTCATCCTGGCGATGGCCGGCGTCGGCGTCTACCTCGACCGGTGAGCCCCGGCGCTCACGTCCCGGCGTCGGCGTCCCCGCGTTCCGCGGGGGTGCCCGTCCCGGTCCCGTCGTCGTCGCGGTCGGCAGTGTGCCCGTCGCCGTCGTGTGCGTCCCGCACCGCGTCCTCGTAGTACGCGAGCGGGTGGGCGATCGTCTCGCAGCGCTCGTCGGGATTCACGCAGTCGCCCTGGGTCTGCATCGTCGCACAGGAGGGCGTCGGATACTGCGCCCGGCCGTCGTCGGCCAGCACCGTCGCCGGAAACTCGACCGTCTCCGGGTCGAGGCCGGTGATCGCGGCCATCCGGTCGCGGTCACAGCCGAGTTCCGCGAGGAAGGCGAGAAGCGCCACGAGCGAGCGCGGCGGCAGGTCCTCGCCGTCCCGGGCCCGGTCCACGAGCGCCCGGACGCAGGGGGGAAACCGGTCGGGACGGACCCCGGAGACCTCGGGACGGGGGATCCGGTCCGTGAGCAGGCGACGGAGGCCGGCGACCTCCTCGCCGAGGGCGTCCGCGAGCGCGTCGCCCGCCTCGCCGCCGACCGGGAACGGAAGCCCCTCGGCGACGCGGTCGCGGACGGCGGCTTCGAGCAGGCGGTGACACTCGGCCTCGGCGATCGGCAGGCGGCCGTCGGCGAGCTGTCTGTTGACCAGCCGAAATCGGTCCCCCCAGTCGGGATCCGCCAGCCGGAGGTAGGGCGCGACCGCGATCAGGAACCGGTCGCGGTCGATCCGCTCGACGGAATCAGTGAGATCGAACTCGGCGAGCAGGTCCCCGAGGTCGACCTCGTGCCCGACGCGCCGGAGGCCGTCGTCGTCGAGGTCGGCGACGAACCGCTCGCGCGCGGTCGCCGCCTCCGCGGCCGCGTACTTCTCGACGGCGGCGGGGGCGTCGAGGAGCGACACCAGCACCCGGGCGACGGGGTACGAGAGCAGTTCGTCCCGCGGGCGCCACCGCCCGGGGTCCCTGGCGGCGACGGTCCCCGAGAGCAGGGCGCGCTCGACCCGCTCGACGCCCCGCTCGACCGCCGGCGCGTCGGCGGCGGCGAGTTCCGTCGGCGCGACGTCGAGCCCCTCGACGGTCCGCCGGGCGGTCGCCAGAAACGGGTAGCGGGCGTCCCGGGGGTCGACCTCCATGCCGCCCGGGTTCGGACCCGGGGGCTAAAGGCGCGGCGGTCGGACCGTCGGAGCTAAGACCGCCCGGGACGACCCGCCGCCGGTGCCGCGCTTCGCGTACCCCTGTCCGGACTGCCGGACGACGAACAGCCTCCACGACGCGGGCTGTCGGTTCGAGGGGGTCGAGTGGTCGCGCATCGAGGACGCGTACCTCGACGTGATCGCGCCCCTGGCGACCGGCGTCCGCTCGGAGGAGACGCTCCGGGACCGCTGGGAGGCGGCCGCCCGGGAGAGGAGCGACGGCGACGACGACGACGGCAGGGGCGACGCCGCCCCCGGGGACGGCCGCGGGGCCGCGGGGAGGTCACGGGCGGCGTCCGCCGGGGACGACGCCACGGGGGCCGACGGGGTCGACCCGGTCGCCCTGCGCCGGGCGGCGCTGGGCCGACTGAAGCGCGAGGGGCGCGTCGACGAGCACGACGGGCGCCTGCGCCTGCTGACCGCCGCGGAGTTCCGCGAGGAGGTCGCCGAGCCGACCCACGAGCCCCTGGCGACCGTGCACCGCCACGGCTCGGTGCCCGGCTGTCACGACAACGCCGTCTTCGCGATGATCGCGTGGTACGAGATGGTCGGCCTCTCGTGGCCGGAGACCCGCGAGCGGGTGGTCGAGTGGCTGGTCGAGAGCGGCGCGTGGGACCGGGGCGGGTTCGAGGAGGCCACGCCCGCCGAGCTCGTCGACAAGAAGCGCCACGTCTACGAGTCGGGCTACGGCTGGAAGGAGAAGGCGGGGGCGGCAAAGCGGGTCATCGACCGCCGGCGGTCGTAGCGCGCTCACCCGCCGGACGAGCCCCGGAGGCCGCCGCTCGCGATCCGACGCCGTGCCCACCGACCGGCGACGCCGAGTCCCGTCGAGAGCACGAGGAGGACCGCCATCCCCGCGGCGATCGCGACGGGGCCGCCAGTCCGGGTCGCCCACGTCGCCACGAGCAGGACGCTCCCGACGACGGCGGCGCCGCCGAGTGCCGTCCGCGCGGCGTGGGTCGCGCCGACCGCCGCCCACGCGACCGGGACGGCCCCGAGCGCGACGAGGAGGACCCGGGTCCCGAGCGCCGCGTCCGCGGCGGCGACGGCGGCGAGGACCGCCAGCCCCCCGACGGCGGCGACGGCCGGTTCGCGGAGCCGCCCCCGGCGCAATCCCGCGACGCCGACGACGGCGACGGCACCCCCCACCAGCGCGAGCGCGGCGGCGGCGAGCAGGTCCACGGGGAAGAACCCGCCGCCGGCGAACGTCTCCAGTCGATAGTAGCGGCCCTCCTTCTCGATCACGTAGATGCCCTGCCCGTAGTCGGCGTAGTCGCTGTAGAAGAACTCCGGCGGGCGGTTCGCCGCACCGTAGACGACCGCCGACCCGTCGGGCGCGTCGAGCGCGGCGTCGAACGCCCGTTTGCCGGCCGGCGAGAGGTTCTCGTACCGACGTACCGTCACCCCGTCCGGAACCTGCCCCGCGTCGATGCGCTCGACCGAGTGGTAATACTCCGGCTGGCCGGCGTGGGGAAAGAGGACGGTCGGGGCGGCGACGAGCGACGCTGCGACGAGGAGGGCGACGATCGCCGGGACGCGTCGATCCATGCGTGACGGCGGAGGCGCCGTCGGTAAGTGTCTTCAGTCGCCGGTCGGCGGTTCGTTCGAGGCCTGGACCGCCGACCGGGCGGCAGGAGACCGGACGCCGGACGCCGGTCGCCGGTCGCTCAGTCGCTCTGGATGCGCGGCGCCAGCATGTAGGTGACCGTCCCCATCCCCTCGGCGAACTCGTAGTGGAGTTTGACGGGGAACTCCTGGCCGAGTTCGACGGTGACCTCGGCGTCGCTGGGGATGGCCTTGTTCATGTCCTTCAGGTAGTCGAGCGAGAACAGCGAGTCGGCCGGACCGCCGGCCGCGAGGTCGATGTAGTCCTCGGGGCCGAGTTCGAGGTTCACGTCGTCGGTGTCGCCCTCGGCCTCGACGTAGAACGACTCCGACTCCTCGTCGACCCGGAGGCGGATGTGATCGGAGACCATGTCGGCGGCGGTGATCCCCCGGTTCAGCTGTGCGCCCTCCAGGACGATCTCCGCGGAGAGGTCGAGATCGGGGATGTCCGGTTCCTTGCGGATGGAGTCGGGATCGATCAGGGCGAGCGTGTAAGAGAGGCCGTCGATGCGGATGTGGAGCTTCCGGGTCTCCTCGTCGAGGTCGAGGTGGACCAGATCCCCCGCGTTCGCCATCCCGGCGATGTCCTCCAACCTGTTCAAGTTCACCCCGATGACGCCCTCGTCGGCCTCGTAGGACTCGAATGCGGCGGCGTCGAGCGAGAGGTCGACCATCCCGACGTTCGCCGGATCGACCGCCCGGATGGCGATCCCGTCCTCGTTCAAGCGGATCTTGCACTCGTCGACCAGGACCCCGACCGCGTCGAGGGCGTCCCGGAGCGTCGCCGCGTCCACGATGGCCTCGAACATGTAGGTACGCCTACGACCGGGCGTATAAAAATACCCCCGATTCCCGGGACGTTCCGCGGCCGACACGCCGGGGACGCGCCGACGGCCGACCGGCGGCCGCGTCACTCTCCCGGGATCCGATCGGTCGTCGTCGGACCGGTGCCGGGTGGGCGACTATCTGAATTTCGTCTCAGATCGGAACCGTTATATGAAGTCTGATTCGATCGGCGGGTATGGCGACTGCCGACCGTCTCCGCCGCCTCCTCGCCGATCGACTGGAGGAGTGCTGTGATTCCGACGTCGAACGACGACTCGACGAACTCGACACCCTCGCGGACGCCGCATTCGCCGACGACGACGTCCGTCCCGTGTTCGCCGTCCTCGGAAACGAAACGCGCTACCGACTCGCCCGCGCACTCGCCGTCGCCGACGACGAACTCTGCGTCTGCGAACTCGACCCACTCGTCGACGTGAGCGAGAGCGCCGTCAGCCACGCCCTCTCCGACCTCGTCGACGCCGGACTCGTCACCCGCCGAAAGGACGGCAACTGGCGCTACTACGCCGCGACCCCGCTCGCAGACGCCCTCCTCGAAACCGCCGACGCCGGGGTGGACGACGCGTGAGCGACGACCTCCCGGTTCTCGACCGCTACCTCACCCTCTGGATCGCCCTCGCCATGCTCCTCGGCGTCGCCCTCGGGCGATTCGTTCCCGGCGTCGTCGGCGTCCTGAACGCCGTCACGTTCCACGGCACCAGCCTCCCCATCGCCCTCGGACTGTTCGTGATGATCTTTCCCATCATGGCCGAAATCGACTACGGGACCATTCCTCGCGTCACTCGCACCGCCCGCAAGGAGATCGGGCTCACGCTGGCGTTCAACTGGCTGGTCGCCCCCTTCGTGATGTACGGCCTCGCCGTCGTCTTCCTCGGTGGCCACCCCGAGTTCGTCACCGGCCTCATCATCGTCGGCATCGCGCCCTGCATCGCGATGGTGCTCGTCTGGAACGAACTCGCCGCCGGCAACCAGGAGATGTGTGCGGTCTGCGTCGGCGTCAACAGCCTCCTCCAGATCGTCCTGTTCGTCCCCTACGCGTTCCTCCTTTTGACCCTCCTCCGCGGGAGCGCCATCCACGTCTCGATGACGCTGATCGCCGAGATGGTCGGCGTCTTCCTCGGCCTCCCGCTCCTCCTCGGCTACCTCACCCAACGGGTCGCGTTCCGGACGGTCGGCCGCGAGACCTACTACGGGCGGGTCGTCCCCCGGATCGGCCCGTTCGGGCTCCTCGGGTTGCTCTTTACGGTCGTGGTGATGTTCGCGCTGAAGGGCGACTACATCGTCACCAATCCCGGACGGATCGTCCTCATCGCGGTCCCGCTCCTGGTCTTTTTCGTCGTCCTCTGGGCGCTCGCCTACGGCGTCAGCGCCCTCGTCGGCTTCGAGTACACCGAGAGCGTGAGTCTCGCCTTCACGGCCGCGTCGAACAACTTCGAACTCGCCATCGCGGTCGCGGTCGCCGTCTTCGGGATCGGGAGCAACGTCGCCCTCGCCACCGTCGTCGGTCCACTCGTCGAGGTGCCCGTGATGCTCGCGCTCGTTCGCGTCGCCCTCGCCACGAGGAACCAGCTCTTCCCCGACGCCACGAGGAGCAACACCGCCAGCTACTCCGACTGACCACGAGTCCAATGCCCGTCCCCACCGACGCCGTCCCGATTCGTATCGCGTTCGTCTGTGTGCAAAACGCCGGTCGCTCCCAGATGGCCTACGCGTTCGCCCGGCGCGAACGCGACGCACGCGGCCTCGACGATCGGATCGACCTCGTCACGGGCGGAACACGCCCAGCCGATCACGTCCACGGGGGAGTCGTCGAGGCGATGGCCGAGGTCGGTATCGACCTGAGCGACCGGACGCCCCGGGAGGTGACGTTCGAGGAACTGCAGGGGAGCGACTACGTCGTCACGATGGGATGTTCCGCGGCGGACGCGTGTCCGGCCGGCTGGGCCGGCGAAAACCGCGACTGGGAGTTGCCCGATCCGGACGGGAGGCCGGCAGCCGAGGTCGCCAGGATTCGTGACGAGATCGAACGTCGCGTCGCCGACCTGTTCGACGAACTCCAGCCCGACGGCCACCCCCGCTCCGGGGGAGAGGCGTCGTGAGACGTGGGTTCGATCCGGCCATCACGTGGACGGCGTTCGTCGAGGTCGCGTCCGCCGTCTTGCCGACGACGCGGGGAGCCGACCCGCTCGTCACTACTCCAGA
>JBDGUC010000039.1:4090-23825 GCA_042216285.1 Haloferacaceae archaeon | reverse complement strand
GCCCGGCCGAACAGGGCGACGGGGTGGACGCGCGCCGACGGTTCGGCGACGGCCGCGTCGAGGAGGCCGGCGGCGACGACCGCGGCGCCGGCCGCGAGCGCCGCCGTCATCCGTCTCCCCCCCTCGCGGCCGGGTCGGCCGGCGCGTCCGGGTCGGCACCCCCGGCGTCGAGCAGGTCGGACGACCGCCCGGGAAGCGTCGTCAGCGGCGCGTCCGACACGTCGACGAACCGGCCGCCCGCGTCGGCGACGCCGCCGTCGGTCGAGGGGTCGTCGCCGACGTGGACGAGGGACTCGACCGTGACGCCGAGGCGGCGGGCGACGGCGCGAAAGATCCGGCCGTCGGGCTTGCGCCAGCCACAGCCGGCGCTGGTGACGACGGCGTCGAGCGCGTCTCGGTCCACCTCCGAGCGGAGGAGGGTCCGGGCGGCGAGTTCGGGGACGGCACAGTTCGAACAGCACGCGACGGGGCCGCGCGCGGCGGCGGCGTCGACCGCGTCCGCCGCACCGGGTCGCGTCCGCACCGTCGGATCGAAGGCGGCGACCACGGCGCGCCGGACGACGTTTCCGGGCGGGACCGCGACGCCGCGGTCCCGGAGCGCGGCCGCGACGTGGGCCGGGAGGGGCACCTCCGCCGCCGGCGGGGCGTCGACGTGGCGCTCCCGGTAGGCCGCGGCGAAGTCGCCGGGAACGTCCACGCCGCGCGCGTCGAGGGCGTCGGCGACGGCCGCCGCGGGGTCCGCGGGCCGCTCGGTCGCAACGAGCGTGCCGAAGAGGTCGAACGAGACTCCCACCCTAGTTTGGTTCGGGAAACTCCACTTGAATATGTCGACGGCGCACGTCGGACGGCGTGTGTCGTCTCGCCCGCGCGGACGGCCGTCCGACTGACGGTCGTCAGACGCGCCCGGAAGGTACAATAGCCGGGGGCGTCTGACGTCGGACGATGAGCAAGATCACCTTCCGCGCGGACGACGACCTCGTCCGACGCCTCGAGGAGTTCGACGCCTCGAAGAGCGAGGTGATGCGGGAGGCCCTCCGGAGCTACCTGGACGGGGCGGCGTCCGACGCGGGCTCCGTCGACGACGCGCTGGCCGAGCGCGTCGACCGACTCATCGACGCCCGCCTCGACACCCGTCTCTCGCGCGACGACCGCGACATCAACGTAAACATCACGCTCGACGGCGTCACGCCGTCCGATTCCACGACGACGGCGTCGAGTTCGGCGTCCGGATCGGCGGTCGACCCGGGGCGTGAGACGCGCGTCGGCGCACGTGAGACGGACGTGGACGCGAGTAAGACGCCGATCCCGGAGGGGAGTGATACGGACGAAAACGGCGACGGGGACGCGCAAACGCGCCGTAAAACGTGCGCGCAATGTGGGGAAAACATGGGCGCTGACCACGTATACTGCCCGAACTGCGGAGAGAAGGCGGCCCACCGGATCTTCTGCGAGTGCGGGGACGAACTCCGATCCGACTGGGCGTTCTGTCCGGGCTGTGGCCGACGAACCCCTGCTGCCGACGTGCTCGATCGCCCGTAGATGCGCGTAAACGGCCGATTTCGGGCGTATACTCGGATCGTCTGCCGGTGTCTTACGACTGCCGTTATCTTTAAGTAGTGTTGGTCTGTGGATATGAACGCGTAAGACGGTCGTCTTACAGGGTGACACGTACCGGTGCCACGTCGGCGCCGCCTCGTGGTTTGCTCGCGTAAGACGGCAAACGGGGACCGGTTCCCGCCGTCTTACCGGGGGAATGCAAGCATGGAGCGTGTGACGTTACGGATTCCGAAGCAACAGATCGAGGAGGTCGAACAGATGGTCGAGACGGGCGAGTTCCCGAACCGGAGCGAAGCGATCCGGTCGGCCGTCCGCGAGATGCTGAACGAGCAGGGCGAGTCCACGCGGGACTCGTCGCACAAGCGCGACAAGCGCAGCTGGGCGAGGGTCTGAGATGCAGGGCTTCGTTCAGGAGGCGATCGAGAACGAGGAGGCCGAACAGCGGTCGGGCGACGACGACGACCAGTTCGGCGATCCGCGGATCGTCATCGTCGGCTGCGGTGGCGCCGGCAACAACACGGTCAATCGGCTGTACAACATCGGCGTCGACGGCGCCGAGACCGTCGCCATCAACACCGACAAACAGCATCTCAAGATGGTCGAGGCCGAGACGAAGATCCTCGTCGGCAAGTCCCTGACCAACGGGCTGGGCGCGGGCGGCGACCCCTCGATGGGCGAGCGCGCGACCGAGATGGCCCAGGGGACGATCAAGGAGGTACTCGGCGAGGCCGACCTCGTGTTCGTCACCGCGGGCATGGGTGGCGGCACGGGCACCGGCGCGGCGCCGGTCGTCTCGAAGATCGCCAAAGAACAGGGTGCCATCGTCGTCGGCATGGTCTCGACGCCGTTCAACGTCGAGCGTGCCCGCACGGTCAAGGCCGAGGAGGGTCTCGAAAAACTGCGCGGCGAGGCCGACTCGATCATCGTGCTGGACAACAACCGCCTCCTCGATTACGTGCCCAACCTCCCGATCGGGAAGGCGTTCTCGGTGATGGACCAGATCATCGCCGAGACGGTCAAGGGGATCAGCGAAACCATCACCCAGCCGTCCCTGATCAACCTGGACTACGCGGACATGTCCACGATCATGAACCAGGGCGGCGTCGCGGTGATGCTCGTCGGCGAGACCCAGGACAAGAACAAGACCCGCGAGGTGGTCAGCGACGCGATGAACCACCCGCTGCTGGACGTCGACTACCGCGGCGCGTCCGGCGGGCTGGTCCACATCACCGGCGGTCCCGACCTCACGCTGAAGGAGGCCGAGGGCATCGCCCAGAACATCACCGACCGCCTGGAGGCCGACGCCAACGTCATCTGGGGCGCGCGCATCCAGGAGGAGTACAAGGGCAAGGTCCGCGTCATGGCGATCATGACCGGCGTCCAGAGCGCGCAGGTGCTCGGCCCGACGACGCAGAAACAGGCCGACCGCTCGCGCGCCAGCATCCAGGGCGACGAGTTCGACTCCGGCGCGGGGCCGGGAGATCCGTCGGGATCCGGCGACGACGGGACGCCCTCGTGGTCCGACGGCGGCCGCCAGGAACTGGAGAGTCACAACGGCGTCGACGTCATCAGATAACCCGACGGGCGCGCCCGTCTTTCGTTCTTTTCGTCCCTAGTCGATCGCCTCGACCAGCCGGCACTTCCGGCAGACCTCCCGCCCCGTGGGGGAGCCACAGCGCTCGCACTCGCCCAGATCCGGCCCGCCGTCGTCGCGATACTCCCGGGCGGCGAGCGCCGCCAGGTCCTCGTAGCCCGCCATCACCGAGTGGCGCGTCCCCGGGTGGCGCTCCTCCAGGTCGAGCAACAGTTCCTGAATCTCGGCCCGGAACGACTCGCTCGCGTGGGGGCACTCGGCCGCGTGGACGGGCAGGTCGGCCGTGTGGGCGTAGAGGGCGACCTCCTTCTCCGGCACGTCCCGGAGCGGCTTGGCCCGCGGGACGAACGGGCCGGGGTCGGCACGCTCGTCGAACGCGCCGAGGCTGGCGTCGAAATGTTCGGCCATCCGTTCGAGGTCGCCCTCCAGCACGTTCATCAGCGCCGTCTCGGCCTCGTCGTCGAGGTTGTGGCCCGTCAGGAGTTTGTCGGCGCCGAGGTCCTCGGCGTACCGCGCGAGCAGGTCCCGCCGGAACACCCCGCAGTAGGCGCAGGGGGCCATCTCCATCGGGTCCGCCTCGACGACGCCGTCCATCTCGACGCCCAGTTCCTCGGCGTAGGAGACCTCGACGTGGCGGATCCCGACGTCGAGCGCGTCGAGCAACTCCCGGGCGGCCCCGAGGGACTCGTCGCGGTAGTCCTCGATTCCCTCGTGGATCGAGAGCGCGATCAGGTCGACCCGTGGATCCCGGCCGAAGGTGTCCGCCAGGACGTGCGTGAGGACGACGCTGTCCTTCCCGCCCGAGAGGCCGATCACCCACGTCTCGGGGTCGTCGGGCGTGGCGTCGTCCGACAGGAGGCCGTCCCGCCGGATCCGGCGACGCACGCGCTTCTCGACCGAGCGCCGGAGGTGGCGGCCACAGAGGTGGGCTCCCGAGTAGGCGACGTTGACGACGGCCGCCCGGCCGCACTTGTCACACTCCATCGCCGCCGGGTTGGCGACCCGCCGGGAAACGGCTTGCGTCTCGGCGTCCCGGCCGACGCGTCGCGTCGGGGGGCTCGCGGTCCGGACCGTCGCACGCCCACAAGGAGGTTTCGCGGTCTGGAGCGCCGCGCGCACGTCGCACCATAACGCTAGGGGTGTCGGTCCGCGGGGACACACGACCCGCGAACGCTCATGCCCGCCCCCGGGCCACGTTCTACCGTGACCCGCTACGACCGACGGACGTTCGTGAGGCTCGGCGGTGCGGCCGCCGTCACGGCGCTCGCCGGGTGTTCCGGCTCGGGCGGCGACGGCGCGGCCGGCGGCCACGAGGAACCGTCCCCCACCGAGGGAGCGCCCGGCGGCGGCGAGACGGGGACCGACGGGGCGAGCGAGCAGTCGTACACCTGGACCGACGCCACCTGGGACTCGTACTGGTACTCGCTTTTCAACATGAGCACCAACATCTCCATGAGCGGGAACGGCGTGCTCTTCCCGCACACAGACGAGCAGCGGGCGGCGTTCGAGGAGCGCTTCCCCGCGATGCTGGCGGCGGCCGACCAGGATCGACCGCCGGTGAAGAACCCGAACCTGAACGTCGCGCCGTTCACGACGGGCGATCCCTCGTTCACCCGGGAACCGGTCCTCTCGGACGAGAGCGGTCGGCCCGACGCGTCCACGCTCGTCTGGGACGAATCGAAATCCTCGGGCGTCGTCAGCCCCTCCTCGCTGGCCTGGACCCACCTCAAGGGGGTCACGTGGGCGAAGAACTTCGAGAACCACGTCGACCTCCTCCCCGACGGACTCGCCCCGGAGTTCCGCTCGCAGGTGCTCGCGACGCTCGCCCAGCTGGGCATCAGGACCGCGCTGATCGACGGCGGGCCCGACGGGACCGGCGCGCTCACGAACGGGGAGGGCATGCAACTCGTCTCGGGGTTCCGGCCCGCGACGGGCGCGGTCACCGACGACGCCGCGCGGCCCACCCACCACTCGGCGATGCTGTGGTTCCTGTCGGACGCCACCAGCCTCGCACGGGGCGGGTGGTTCGGCTACGAGAACCCCGAGCCCCTGATCCCGGCCGAGCGGATCCAGGGGCTGGCCGACGGGCTGGCGACGACGACGATGGACCTGTTCGCCCCCGCGGACGTCGTCGAGGCGGGCTCGACCCGCGACCTGGGCCAGATGCTCGGCGCGGTCGGCTGGTACGGCACCCACGCCGGGAGCGACGACCTGGCCGCGCGGGCCGCCGCCTACGCGGGCGACCTCGCCGACGCCGTCGCGGCCCACCTCGACGGCAACGGGAAGGTCGCGGACGGCGCCGACAACCGGGCCGCCACCCAGGGGGCCGTCGCCCAGGGCCTCGCGTGGGCCTCGGAACTCGACGGCGTCGACCGGACCGGCGCGGCGAAAGAGGCGCTCGGCTACCTGCTCGACGACCTCTGGGACGACGACGCCGGCACCTTCGCCTCCGGCGTGGACGACGAGACGTACACGATCACGGCCCGGGACGCCGGCGACGTCACCGGCGGGATCAACGCCGCCGCCGCCGTCCTCGGGATGGACGTGCGGGAGACGTACGCGCGCTACTTCGACGCCACGTTCAACCGCGGGCGACTCCAGCGCGCCGAGCGCCCTCCCTCCCGGAACGCGGACGCCGAACACCCCCTGCCCCTCCCGCCGGACGCGGGCGGCGAGTACGGGCAGGCCGCCGTCTACAACGCCGGCGTCGCGTACGACACCGCCGCCGACGAGTGGTCGGTCGCGGACCGGACCTTCGACACGGCGGGGGCGCTCTACCTCGCCAACCAGGACGTCTGGATCGGGCAGTGGGGGGGCGAGTTCTTCCAGGGGCGCGGCGTTCCCGGGCGGAGCGACACGCCGTCGTAGGCCGGGTCGGGTGGTCGGGGCTCCGGGCGAGCCGTGGCCGGGGACGGGGCGACGCCGGAGCCGAGGAGGTTTAGGCGCTCGACGCCCCAGGCGACGACGATGGACCGCGACGCCGCGCTCGACCGGGTGGAGGCGATCATCGAGACGGTCGAGTCCGACCCGATGCCCGTTCCCGTGCGGGAGGTGTGGGTCTATGGCGACGTCGCCCTGGGGCTCGACCCCGTCGAGCGCCTGGACGTCTACGTCACCAAGGACATCCTCCTGCGCGACGACGCCGACGGCGGCGAGGAGGCCGACGCGTTCGCCGAGCGAGGCGTCCACGGGGTGGGCAAGACCGTCTCCGCCGAGTGGGCCGAGCGGTTCCCCGACCACCTCCGGGCGTCCGACAACGGCTACGCGGCGCCCGAGAAGTGTCTGGCCGCCCACCTCCTGCCCGACGACGAACCCGTTCACCTGGAGGTCTGCAACGCCTCCTTCGAGGACAACGTCACCCAGCGCCTGCAGGGCGCGCTGGCCCGCGACGCCTACGAGGAGATCCTCGATCCGCGGGGGGTCTGCCTGTGGGTCGACGGGACCCGCGCCGAGGAGTCGCTGGCGAAACTCCGCGCCGGCGACCTCCCCTTCCCGACGCTCGCCGACGCGCTGGCGATGCTCGGCGTCGAGGAGTCGACGGCCGCCGAGGCCGCCGCCGCGGTTCGGACGTACCGGGCGGAGCAGGTGGGGGCGACGGTTCGCGGCGACGTGGTCTAGCGGAGGTCAGTTGCCGACAGTCCCGCGACGTGACCTGCCGGGGCTTTCGAGGTGGTCGCGGTCGTTCGAGGGCCCCCCCGAACGGCGTACCGCGGGACGTTCGAGGTGGTCGCGGACCGGCGATTTCCGCCCTCGCTCCGGTCACACGCGTCCCACGGTCACGTCGAAGGGCACGACCTCCACCCGGCGGTACTCGCCGGCCTCCATCCCCTCGACGATTTCCCGTCCCACCGCCCGCCAGTCGGCCCGGAGGTCGTCGTAGGCGTCGTCGTCGAGCGTGCGCCGGAGTTCGGCCGCGTGGTCGGCGAGTCCTG
Organism: Haloferacaceae archaeon; assembly: GCA_042216285.1. Classification (GTDB taxonomy): domain Archaea; phylum Halobacteriota; class Halobacteria; order Halobacteriales; family Haloferacaceae; genus CAZMLQ01. Next base: position 16,742 of record JBDGUC010000039.1, on the reverse strand, counting down.
CGCCGGAGGCCTTGCGGGCGGCGTCGGTCAGGTCGTCCTCGGCGTAGGGGGGTTCGATCCGCTTCTCGTGGTGGTGGCGGCGCGTTTCCACGTCGCGGAGCCCCGCCGCGCGAAACAGGTCGGCCACGCGGTCGCCGGGCGCGACGTCGGTGGCGACGCCGTCGAGGAAGGCCGCGCGGGCGCGGCGCTCGACGGCCGCCTCGGCGTCGACCGTCGAGGCCACCTCGACGTCGGCGTTGTCCGGTTCGATTGCGGCAACGAGGTCGGTCGAGACGCGGACGAACTCGCCGACGGCGGCCGCCGGATCGGGGAGGTTCACCAGGAGCGCCTGACAGACCGCGAGGTCGACGGCGTCGCCGGCGACGGGCAGGCGGGTGGCGTCGCCGGCGACGACGGGCAGGCCCGTCTCCTCGGCCGCCACCCGCAGGAGGGCGGGGTCGGCGTCGAGGCCGACGACGGGGGTGGTCGGCGGCGTCTCCGCCGCGAGCACGCGGGTCAGTTCGCCGGTCCCACAGCCGACGTCGAGGACGCGCTCGCGGTCGGAAAGCGAGAGCGGCGCGAGGGCCCCCCGGTCGGCCCAGAGTCCCCGGCGCGTCCGGCGGAGGTAGTCGGCGTCGAACCGTCGCACGTCCGGAGCGTCGGGGAGGAGGGGGAAAAGGGGGCCGTTACTGCGCGCTGATGACGTCGTCGATGCGGACGATCATCGTGGCGGCCTCGGTGGCCGAGCGGACGGCCTCGCGCTTGACGGCGGCGGGGTCGAGGACGCCGCGCTCGACGGGGTCGACCATCTCGGCGGTGCCGCCGGCGCCGACGATGCCGGCCCGGCCCTCGTCGTTCGCCGCGCGGAGTTCGACCAGCGCGTCGATGGGGTCGCGGCCGGCGTTCTGGGCGAGCGTCCGCGGGAGCGCCTCGATGGCGTCGGCGAAGGCCTCGACGGCGAGTTGCTTGCGCCCCTCGATGCCGGCGGCGGCCTCGCGGAGCGCGCCGGCGATCTTGATCTCCGTCGCGCCGGCGCCGGGGACCACTCCGCCGCCGTCGAGCGCGGCGACGACGGCGTCGATGCCGTCGGTGACCGCGCGCTCGAACTCGTCGACGACGTGGCCGGTGCCGCCGCGGACGAACAGCGTGATGACCTCCGAGACGTCGCCGCCCTCGACGAAGACGTGCTCCTCCTCGTCGTAGACCTCTCGCCGGACGTCGGCGGTCCCGAGGTCGTCGTCGTCGAGGTCGTCGACCCGCTCGACGGGGTGGGCGCCGGTCGCGCGGGCCAGCTGCGTGATCTCCTCGTCTTTCATCTGGTCGTAGCTCAGGACGCCGTTGTGCGCGAGCCGGCCGGCGACCTCGTCCTCGATGCTGTCGTCGGCGAAGACCACGTCGACGCCGAGGTCGACCAGGGCGTCGACGTACTGTGTGATGTAGGACTCCTCGGCGGCGACGGCGTCGGCGAACTGGTCGGCGCGTTCGACGGTGTACTCCACGTCGATCTCGGTCTCGGGCTGTTCGATGCCGCCGCTCAGGAGGGCGACGGTCGCGTCCTCGTAGCGCCGGGGCACGTCGTCGCGCTCGGGCTCCTTCTCGAAGACCGCCCCCTCGATCAGTTCCGTCGCCGTCGAACTCCGGCCGTGGACCGCGAGGACGTCGATCGCGTCCCGGTCGACGCCGTCGTCGCCCCGGGCCCGTCCGACCGCGTCGACGATCGTTCCGGCGAGGTGTTCGGCCGTCGCGTCGCCGGTGCTCTTGCCGGTCATGCTGGAGGCCGCGACCTGCCGGAGCACCTCGTCGTCGAGTTCCTCGTCGACGACGGACTCCTCGACGGTCTCGACGGCGAGTTCGCGGGCGGCCGCGTACCCCTCGACGATGGTCGTCGGGTGGACCTCGTCGTCGAGGAGGTCCTCGGCCTCCGAGAGGAGTTCGCCGGTCAGCACCGCGGCGCTCGTGGTGCCGTCGCCCACCTCCTCGTCCTGGGCCTCCGCGACGTCGACGATCATCGTCGCCGCCGGGTGCTCGATGTCCATCTCCGAGAGGATGGTCGCGCCGTCGTTCGTGATGACCACGTCGCCGTCGTCGGAGACGAGCATCTTGTCCATCCCGTTCGGACCCAGAGTCGTACGGACCGCCTCGGCGACGGCCTTCCCGGCCGAGATGTTGGCCGTCTGGGCGTCGCGTCCCTGCGTTCGCTCGGTGTCCTCGCTCAGCACGTACACGGGCTGACCCGCGCCGAGCGGACGCTGCCTGTCTGCGGATTCGGACATACGTACCGACTGCTTGGACCGGTCCCTTGAAAAAGGTTCGTGATTAATCTTTCCCACCGCGGTCGGAGGAGCCGACGGACCGTGACCGCCTCGAACGCCCCGCGCCCTCAGGGCTCCGATCCGGCGGCCGGAACCGGGAGCGGGCGGGCGACGTCCGTCTCCGGGTCGTCGAGGCCGGGGTGGAGCAGGCCGGCGACCGCCTCCAGGGTGTCGACGAGTCGCGGTCCCGGCCGGTTGACGAGACCGCTTCCGTCGAGGGCGACCGCGCGGTCCGGCACGGCCGCGAGGTCGGCGTACCCCTCGCGCCCGGTCAGCGCGTCGGCCTCCGCCAGCGCCCGATCGAGGCCGAACCCGCAGGGCGCCGCCACCAGCACCTCGGGGTCGTAGTCGCGGATCTCCGCCCACTCCCGGGGGTAGGAGTGGTCGCCGGGGGCCGCCAGGCCGTACTCGCCGCCCGCCCGCTCGACGATTCCGGGCATCCAGTGGCCGGCGACCATGACGGGATCGAGCCAGTCGAGCACCGCGACCCGGGGGCGCGGCCGGCCGGCGACCCGCGCCTCGACGCGCTCGACCCGGCGGCGCAGGTCGGCGACCAGATCCGCGGCCCGCTCGGCGCGCCCGAGCGCCGCACCGATCCGCTCCACGTCGCCGAAGACGTCCCCGAGACTGTGGGGGTCCGTGGTCAGGATCTCGCAGTCGAGGTCGAGGCGCTCCGCGGCCTCCTCGACGAGCACCTCCTCGACCGCACACACCTCACAGACCCCCTGCGTGACGATCAGGTCGGGGTCGGCCGCCGCCAGCACGTCGAGGTCGATTGCGTAGACGCCGTCCTCGCGGTCGGCGGCGACGACCTGCTCGTGGAGGGCCGCGCTGTCGGCGCCGGGATCGACGCGCGTGCGCTCGACGGCCGGCAGGTCGGCGGCCGCCGGCGGGTGGTCGCAGGCGTGCGAGACCGCCACCGGCTCGACGCCGAGCGCGTAGACGATCTCCGTCGCCGACGGAAGCGTGGTGACGACGCGCATGCCGGCCGTAGCGCGTCGCCGCCCATAAATCCGGGCGCCGGGGAGGTCACGCCTGCGCGCCGTCCGCCGCCCGCAGTTCCGCCGCCCGCTCGACGTTCCACGCGTAGCTCTTGCCGTCCTCGGTGGGCGTCTCCAGCACGAACGGGAGGTCCCGGAGGTCGGGGTGGGAGAGCACCCGGCCCATCCCATCGGGGCCGATCTCGCCCTCGCCGACGTGGGCGTGTTCGTCCTTGTTCGTCCCGCAGCCGTGTTTGGAGTCGTTGAGGTGGATGCACGCCAGCCGATCCAGGCCGACGACCTCGTCAAACTCGGCGACGGTCTCGTCGACGCCCGTCGGCGTCGAGAGGTCGTAGCCCGCGGCGAACAGGTGTGCGGTGTCGAGACACACCTCCAACTGCTGGTCGCTCGCCCCGATCACGCGCGCCAGATGCTCGAACTCGTCGCCGAGTTTGGTCCCCGCGCCCGCGTCGCTCTCCAGCAGGACCGTCACGCCGTCGGGGACGTCCAGGTCGTCGAGCGCGCTCGCGGCGTTTGCCAGTCCGCGGTCGACGCCCGCGCCCGTGTGCGCGCCGAGGTGGACGTTGACGTACTCGATCCCCAGCAGGTCGGCCGCGTCGACCTCCGCCTGCATCGAGCGCACGGACTTCTCGCGCAGGTCCGCCTTTGGCGTACAGAGGTTGACGAGATAGGAGGCGTGGATGACCCACGGACCGGTCAGGCGCTCGGCGGTCCCCTCGCGGAACCGCTCGGCCTCCCCGTCGTCGATGTCGGGCGACCGCCACACCTGCGGGGAGTGGGTGAAGATCTGGCCGCAGTTCCCCCCGACGTCGACCTGGTTCTCGACCGCGTTGTGGACGCCCCCCGCGACGGAGACGTGTGCGCCGATCAGCATGCGAACGGACACGAATCCGGGGGGCAAAGGGGCTTCGAAGCCGGGGACGGGCGAGGGGACCGATCGGCGCCCGGACGCTCACCCGCGCGGGTCGCGCCGCACCCACTCCGGCGCGCCGAACCGCTCGCGGACCAGCGTCCGCGCCCGGTCGAGTTCCGCGTCGGTCCACTCCCCCTCTCCCGCGCCGGTCCAGTCGGCGAGCGCTCCCTCCAGCGCGGCGACGGTCTCCGCGCGCGTCGCGCCGGCGACGTCCGCGACGCCCGCCACCCGCTCGCGGAACGTCGCGGGGTCGAGGTCCGCCGCGAAGACCGCCAGGTGGCGCGCCGGACGCGTCGCGTGGGTCAGCGACCCGTGCTGGACGACCGCCTCCCGGGTCCGGTGCTGGGCGGTGCCGCTCAGCTTCCGGCCGTCCGGCCCGACCAGGTCGTGGGCCGGGTGGAGCGCGCGCAGGTAACAGGCGGGCCGGTGGACCGCCGGACGCTCCTCGTCGGCGAAGCGGGCGTCGACGCCCAGGCTCCGGAGGGCGGCGAGGAGGGGCTCACAGAGCAGGTGGTACGACTCCAGTGGCCCCCCGGGCAGGTCGGCTCTCGGCACGGCGAGCGAGTAGGAGACGTCGCCGTCGCCGTCGTGGTAGATGCCGCCGCCGCCGGTCGGCCGCCGCGTGACGTCGACCCCCGCCCGCTCGCAGAACGCCCAGTCGACCGTGTCGGGATCCTGTGCGTAGCCGAGCGAGAGCGCGTCCGGCCGCCATCGGTAGATCCGGGCGGTGCGGGGGCCGCCGCTCGCGGCCGTCTCGGCGGCCACCTCGTCGAGCGCCATCTGCATCGCCGCCGGCCGGGCCTCCTCGCGCACCAGCCGCCACTCCCGGTCGGCGAGCGGACCGCCCATACTCCCGCCTGGGCCGACGCCGGCATGGGGCTTTCCGTTCGCGGCGGGACGGTCGGGGCCGCTCGCGCCCCGCGACCGAAGTACTCACGGCCGCCGCGCTCGGAGGACGGGCCGATGACCCGTGGCCTCGGCCTGGTCGGGACCGCCCACCACCTCGTGCCGCCGCTCCTCGTCCCCGTCTTCGTCGCCGTCACCTCCCTCGGGAGCCTGCGACTCGTCCTGCCGGGCCTGGCCGTCCTGTACTGGCGCTGGGACGCCGACCGCGCCGCGTTCGTCGCCAGCGCGGTGCTCGGCGCCTTCGCGCTCACCTTCCTCCTCAAACACGCCTTCGCACTGCCGCGCCCCCCGGAGTCGCTTCGGTTGATCGACGCGGGCGGGTACGGTTTCCCGAGCGGCCACGCCCTCGATTCGACGGTGACCTACGGGGCGCTCGCGTCGGTCGCGCGGGCCGGCCGACGCCGGCAGCGTGTCCTCCTCGCTGGTCTCGTCGTCGGCCTCGTCGCGTGCTCCCGGGTCGTCCTCGGGGTCCACTACGCCGTCGACGTCGTCGCCGGAATCGCCCTCGGCCTCGGCTACCTGTTCGTCGTGATCGAGGTGCTCGATCGGCGCGTCTCCCGCGGGCTGACGGTCGCGGCCGCCCTGGCGGCCGCGGGCGTCGTCGTCACCGGCGCCCGGCTGGACGGCCTCCTCCTGCTCGGCGGGATCCTCGCGGCGCTCCTCGCGTGGTCACGCCGGGAGACCGACCGCCCCGACCGCGCGTGAGTCGCCGCGGCGACGCCCCCGACCAGGACCGTCCGAGCGTCGCGTTCGCTCCCGTGACGCCGACGCGTCCGACGCCGGCGGTCACCGATCGCGCGCGCTCCCCTCCGCCGCGTCTCCCTCCGTCGCCTCCCACGTCGCGTCCGCCTCCGGAAACTGGATCCGGAACTCCCGTTCCGGAGTGGGGGTGACGTACAGTTCGACGTTCCGGACGAGGGCGTAGTACTTGCGCCGCCCCTCCCTGTGCGAGGCGATCAGCCCCGCCCCCTCCAGGCGGTCGAGGTGGTGGGTGGCCGTCTTGCCGTCCATCCCGACCTCCTCCATCAGCTCCGAGACGTACATGTCACGACGAGAGAGTTCCCGGAGGATCGACAGCCGCGCCTTCGATCCGAGGAGTTCCAGGGGATCCATCGTGTGGAGATAATATTCCTAAGAACGGTTATTCGTGTCGCCGCCGACGCCCCACCCGGGTGTCCCGAGATGGTCGACATTCCAGAGAACGACCGCACCGGCGACGACGGCCCGACCGTGATCACGGAGGGCGTCTTCGAGCAGGAGTTCTACCTGAGCGGGGAGCAGGCGGGTGCGTTCCTCGTCGAACTCGGCGAGCAGCTCCAGGACGGATCGGAGCTCACGCTGTCGAGCGACGACTGGGAACTCCCCTTCGCGTTCGACGAACCGGTCGAACTGGAGATCGAGTTCCTGGGCTACGGCGACCGGGAACTGGAGATCGAACTCGAACTGCGCGGCGCGCGGGACGAACCCGCGCCGCAGGTCTCGTAGATGAGCGGGTCGCGGTCGTCACGAGGGAGGTGACGATCCGGTGAGCCCGCTCGGCACGATCACCGGGTCGCCGCTCCTCTCGACGGTCGTCTTCCTGGCCGGCATCGGCCTCGTCGTGTTCAGCGTCGAGGAGTTCGTCGAACACGTGGCGGCGACCGCCGTTGGTCTCGGCGTCTCGACGTTCTTCCTGACGGTCGTGCTCGCCGGGACCGACCTCGAAAACGCGGTGCTCGGCGGCGCCGCCGTCCTCGGTCGCCTGCCGGACGTGGGGCTCGGGACGGTGTTCGGCGAGGCCGTCTTCATCCTCTGTCTGGCCCTCGGCCTCGGGGGGATCCTCGTCCCGTTCGAGATACGCACCCCGCCCCGGTATCTCGCTCTGACGGGGGTCTCGCCGATCGTCCTGCTCGTCGCGAGCCTCGACGGCGTCCTCTCGCGGCTCGACGGCGCGATTCTCGTGTTCGCGTTCCTCCCGGCCGTCGCCCTCCTCTATCGCTGGGAGGGGAACCGCTCGACGCGCTACCTCGAACCCGAGGACGACCTCGACGAGGGGAACGGAGAGGCGGTCGAGGAGGGCGGGGAGCCGAACGCGGACGAGGCCGACGGGATCGGGCCGCTCGGTCGGCTGGGAATACTCGTGGCGACCGTCGTCGGGATGACCGTCGGGTCGGAACTCGCCGTCCAGGGGACGAAGGGACTGCTCGCGGTCACGGGCATCGGGGGGCTGGCGTTCGGGGCGACCGTCCTCAGCTTCGTCGCCAGCATCGAGGAGGTCTTCCTGACGGTCGAACCCGTCCGGGAGGGCCGTCCCGCCGTCGCGGCGGGCAACGTCGTGGGGAGCATGCTGTTTTTCGTCACCGCCAACGCGGGGATCCTCGCGCTCGTCCACCCGCTCGTCGTCTCGCCCGCGGTCTGGACGGTCCAGTACCCGTTCTTTCTGGGGGCGCTCGCCGTCGTCCTGCTGGTCCTCTACCGGGGCGTCGTCTCCCGGCCGATCGGGGTCGGCCTCGTCGCCATCTACGGGCTCTACTGGGTCGTGATCTACGGCTCCTGAGTCGCGGCCGCCGGCGGCGACTCCCGCGCCCGCAACGCGTCATCGAGACGCGTCACCGCTCGCCGTCCACCCCGATCTCGGCGGTAAACCGCGTGAAAAACGCCTCCATGAACGCCCGGCGATCCTCCCCGAGGCGACGGGCGGGTGCGGTGTGTAACTCGTTCAGCCGTTCCGTCGCCCACTCCCGGAGGAGCGCGACGTCCCGGCGGTCCGACGTCATTTCTCTCGGGACCGACAGGTCGTCGATCGCCGCGTGTCTCTCGCCGGTGTGTCCCGATCGCTCGCCGACGATGCAGGCCATGCGAACGATGCCGACCGCGCCGGTCGCGTCCAGTTTGTCCGCGTCGAAGAGCAACTTCGCCTCGATGGTCGCCGGGTCCGGGGAGCCACACCGGATGCTGTGTGTCCGAATACAGCGCGCGATCGCGTCGATCTTCTCGGCCGGCACTCCCTCGGCGTCGAGGAGTTCCGCCGCCTCCCCGGCGCCCCACTCGTCGTGGTCGCCGATCTCCCCGGTCCGCTCGCGCGGACGGCCGATGTCGTGCAACCAGGCGGCCGCCGCGAGGACGTCCGTCTCGACGCTCCCCTCCCACTCGTCGGCCAGTCGGATCGACAGGTCGCGGACGCGATTGGCGTGGAAGCCGTCGTGGGCCGGGAGGGCCTTCTCGTAGTACGGCGCCGCAAGCGTTCGCGCGAGGGGACCGAGGGGCACGTGTCGGGACTCTCCCTCGGCGGCTTAGCGGTTGTGGAACGTGGCAGTCCGCGGTCCTCGATTTCGTATCGCGCCATGTGATTCATCCATCCGTCCGCGTGTGCTTTTGGTCCTGGGGTGCCAGGAGGTCGTATGGTGCGGAACGTCGCCAGCGTCGTCGCCGACCTGGAGCCGGAGGACGTCTATCTGCTGTCCGGCGTCGAGCACGGGATGCGGTTCTCGGAGTGGGTGAACCGGGGAACGCTCCCCGACTACGCCGACCTCGACGGCGAGGAGGTTGACTACCGGCTCGACCGGTGTATGGACCGCGACCTGCTCGAACGCCGAACGATCCAGTACGAGGGATACAAGCTGACTCCGGAGGGGTACGACGCGCTCGCGCTGTACGCCTTCGCCGAGCGCGACACCATCGACGGCGTCGGCGCGCCCCTCGGGGTGGGCAAGGAGAGCGACGTGCTGGAGGTGCGGTCCTACCGCCCGCTGGCGCTGAAGTTCCACCGCGAGGGGTACACGGAGTTTCGCGCGGTCGACCGCGAGCGGGAGTACACCGCCGACCACAACCACGTCTCGTGGCTCTACACCGCCCGGAAGGCCGCCGAGCGCGAGTACGACGCCCTCCGGGAGCTCTACCCCGACGTCTCGGTCCCCCGACCGGTCGACCAGAACCGACACGCCGTGGTGATGGAGAAACTCGCGGGCGTCGAACTGGCGCGGGCGCGCCTCGACGCCGACCAGGTCGTCGGCGTCCTCGACCTGATCCTCCGCGAGGTGGTGCGGGCCCACGAGGCCGGCTACGTCCACGCCGACATGAGCGAGTACAACGTCGCCGTCGCCGAGGGGGGCGTCACGGTCTTCGACTGGCCACAGGCGGTCCCGACCGACCACGACAACGCCCGCGAACTGCTGGAGCGCGACGTGGCGAACGTGCTCGGCTACTTCGAGCGGAAGTATCCCGGCGAGACCCCCGAACTGTCCCCCGACGCGGTCGCGGAGAGCGTCGCCGCCGGCCGGTTCGAATCCGTCGAGGGGATGGGTGACGTAAATCACATGTCACGATAGCGAACGGGCGCCACGCGCCGGCCGACCCGTGGTAGGTGCTGGGTAATCCGTCGTTGGGCGCGGGATAACCCGTCCCGTCGACCGGCCGTGACGGCCGGCGGGCGACGGTCGCCGCCGCGCCGGTTCCCACGTCCCCGTCGTCCCGATTTCACGGGATGCAACCGGCGGGACGGTGGTGCAAGAGAACGAAAACGGCGGAACGGTCGTGCGGTTATATGATCCGAAGCCCTCTGTCTCCGGGCGTATGCGTCCGTCCGAACGATCCTCCGAACACGCTCGGAGCGGACCGCAAGGGCAGCGCACGACAGTCGGCTCGACCCCGCTCCGGCGGGCGTCGCTGTTCGTGGTGGTCGTGGGGGCCGTGCTCCTCCTGTCCACCGCGGCGGTCGGCGCCCAGGGATCCCCCGTGCCGAGGGGGGCTCGTCCGGCGTCCGCGTCGGGTCACCCGGCGGCCACGTCGGGCCATCCGGCGGCCGCGTCGGGGGGCGTCCCGGACGGCCCGGCCGTCGACCGGGGGAGCGCTCGCACGGGGACCGACCCCGCCGTCGCCTCCGGCGTCCACGCCGTCGTGCGACGCGACACGGACGCGGACGGACTCCGGGACGGCGCCGAGATGTTCCGCTTTGGCACCTCGCCGACGACTCCCGACACGGACGGCGACGGCATCGCTGACGGGGCGGAGGTTCGCCTCGGCACCGACCCCACCCGCGCGGACACGGACGGCGACGGACTGGCCGACGGGGTGGAACTGCACGGGTCGACCGATCCGACGACGGCCGACACGGACGGCGACGGCGTGACCGACGGGAGCGAGGTGGCGATGGGGACGCTCCCGACGCGTGCGGACACCGACGGCGACGGACTGGCAGACGGCGTCGAGGTGAGACACGCCGGGACCGATCCGACCGCCGTGGACTCCGACGGCGACTTCCTGACCGACGGCATGGAGGTGGCGTTGCACACCGGCCCGACCGGGTGGTCGTGGCCGGGCACGGTCCCCGGCCTCCTCCTCGGGTTCGTCTGCGGGACGCTCGCGTCCGCCGGCCTGCTGACCTGGCTGGGGCGCGTCGGACGGCCCCTCGAAGCGCTCCGCGCGCCCCGGCGGTCGGTCGACGCGTCCGGTCCGGGAGACGCCGATTCCGGGGCCGCCGATCCGGGTGCCGGCGGCCGCGTGGCCGTCGAGGGGGACGGGACGGGGGCGACGCCCCCCGCGGATCCCGCCTCGGCCGCCGCCGGGCCGCCCGCCGACGAGTTCCTCCCCGACGACGTCCGCGTCAGGCGACTGCTCGAAGACGAGAACGGTCGGATGAGACAGCGGGTCATCGTCGAGATGACGGCGTGGTCGAAGTCGAAGGTGAGCCGCCTGCTGTCGCGGATGGCCGAGGAGGGCGAGATCGTCAAGATCGTCCTCGGCCGCGAGAACCTCATCTGTCTGCCGGGACACGAACCCGACGCGGTAAAGAGCCCTCACGCGGGGTGAGCGGCGACCGGCGGTGGACGCCCCCGGCCGACGAACTGCCCGCACGACACCGGCTGCACGACGCCGATTCACGCACGCATGACCGACGACACGGAACGCCGCATCGTCGATCGACGGACGGTCCTCGGCACGCTGGGTGCCGGGGCCATCGCAGCCGTCGGTGGCTGTTCGACCCGTGCCGACGCCGCCGGGACGACCCTCCGGGTCGGGACGATCCAGCCGCCGGTGACGCTCGACCCGATCACCGCGCGGTCCGTCGGATCGGCCCAGGCCATCGGCAAGGTCTTCGACGGCCTCTACGCCTACGACGCGGCGGCGCGCGTCCGCCCGCAGATCGCGGCCGGGCCGCCGACGCCGGACGGTTCCGGCGCGATCCGCGTCGAGGTGGCCGACGGGGCGCGCTTCCAGAACGGGGCCCCCGTCACCGCCACGGACGTGAAATACTCCGTCGAGGCCCCGCTCGCCGAGGACACCGCCGCCAAGGCCGCGGTGAGCCCCGTCGAGTCGGTCGAGGTCGTCGACGACCGCACCGTCCGGTTCGTCCTCGCCCACCCCGATCCGGTCCTCGACGAGGCGCTCACCCGGCCGATCGTCCCGAAGGCGGTCCGGAACGGTGACGAGGAGGCGTTCGCCGAGGACCCCGTGGGGGCCGGGCCGTTCGAGGTCGAGTCGTTCCGCGAGGAGAAGACGGTCACGCTCGCGCGCTGGCCGGAGTACCGGGGCGATCCGGCCCCCGCGATCGATCGGCTCTCGATCGTCTCCATCGAGTCGCCGCTCACGGCGATGATGAGCCTCCGTACGGGGCGGACCGACGTGGTCGAACCGGTGTCCGCACGGCTCAGAGAACGGATGCGCGACGTCACCGGCGCCTCGGTGGCGGCCCGGGAGAGCTACCGGTCGTACTACTTCGGATTCAACCTGAACGAGGGGCCGACCACCGACCGCACCGTCCGCGAGGCGATCGGCCACTGCATCGACCTCGACGACGCCGTCGAGGCGTTCGTCGCCCCGCTCGGCCGTCGCCAGTACGGGCCGGTGCCGCCGCTGGTGGCCGACGACTGGGCGTTCCCCCGCGGGCGGTGGCGGTCGCTGACCCCCGACAAGGACCTGGCCAGGGCGGGACGGCTCTTCGCGGAGGCGGGGACGAGGGGCCGCCAGCTTCCGATCCTCACGTCGCCGGACCCGCGCTGGACGGAGTTCGCCGAACGGCTCGCCCGGGGACTGCGCGACGCCGGGCAGCCGGCGCTGGTGAAGTCGGTGCCCTGGAAGCGATACCTCGACCGCTCGGTCAGCGGTTCGGCGCGGGACTACGCGGTGTTCGTCGGGGAGGTGGCCGGGACCCCGGATCCCGACTCCTTTCTCTATCCGGTCGTCCACGAGAACGTGGAGGGGCTGACGAACGGCGTCTTCTATCGCGAGGAGTCGGTGATGAACGCGCTGCTTTCGGCCCGGCGAACGGTCGACCGGAAGCGACGGACGGCCCTCTACACGTCGGCGATCGAGCGGCTGTTGCGCGAGCGCGTGCTGCTCCCGATCTGCTCGGTCGAGAACAGCTTCGCCCACGCCCGCTCGGTTCGCGGGTTTCGCGTCGCCCCGATCGCTCGCCTCAACCCCCGCGTCGTGGGGCCCGACGGCGCGCTCACGATCGAGGGGAAGGGATGAGCGAGGCGTTCGGCGTTCCGACGGCCGTCGCGCTCGGCGTCGGCGGCGGGATCTACGCCGCCATCGGCATCGTCGTGATGGGTGCGGGCGCG
>JBDGUC010000039.1:0-3990 GCA_042216285.1 Haloferacaceae archaeon | reverse complement strand
CGTCGGCGGCGGGATCTACGCCGCCATCGGCATCGTCGTGATGGGTGCGGGCGCGCTGACGTGGTTCGCCTACGCGCTCGCGGCCGTCGTCGTCCTCTGCTGTGCGTACTCGTACGTGAAGGTGAACGGGATGACCGACGCCGGCGGCGGGTCGGTCTCGTTCATCGAGGAACTGACCGGGCGGTCGACGGCCGCGGGCGTCGTCGGCTGGACGCTGGTCGTTGGCTACGTCGGGACGATGGCGATGTACGCCTACGCGTTCGGTGCCTACGGGCAGATGCTGGTCGGCGTCGAGTACGCGTGGGGGCTCCCCTTTCGCCCGGTCCTCTCGGTGGCCATCGTGGCGGCGTTCGTCGGGCTCAACCTGCTCGGCGCGAGCGCGTCCGGTGCGGCCGAACGCTACCTCGTCTTCGTGCAGGCGGGGATCATCGCCGTCTTCGGCGTCGTCGGCCTCCGGTTCGGCGCCACCCACTCGCAGCTCCAGGTCGGGCTCTCGGAGTTCGGCCTGAACCCGATCGTCGCGGCCTCGGTCGGCTTCGTCTCCTTCGAGGGCTGGCAGCTCCTCTTTTACGACCAGGAGCAGTTCGACGACCCCCGGAAGACGATCGCCCGGGGCGTGTTCCTCTCGGTCCCGGTCGCCGCGGCGATATACGTCCTCGTCGGCTTCGTCGTCACGAGCATCCTCCCCGTCGAGGTCGTCTCGGCCCAGCCCGAGGCCGCGTTGCTGTACGGCTCCCTCCGGATCAGCAAGTGGCTGGCCCTGGCGGTCGGGATCGCCGGCCTCGTCTCGACGGCGAGCGCGATCAACTCGACGCTGTTCAGCGAGTCGGTCTTCGCGAAGAACCTGATCTCGGAGGGGATCCTCCCCTCGGAGATGGGCGACGCCGACGAGCAGGCGGCCCCCCCGCGGACGGTGCTGGTCATCGGCATTTTCACCGCCGCGTTCACCACGCTCGGGAGCCTGGAGGCGGTCGTCGAGTTCGCGTCCCTCGCGTTCATCGCCGTTTTCGGCACGGTGAGCGCGCTCGCCGTGATGCACCACGACGAGGGCGAGTTCTCCGTCGTGCCGCCGCTGGTCGGGTTCCTGGGGTCGGCGTCCTTCTTCGTGATGCTCCTCTGGTTCCTCCATCGGCGGTTGCCCTCGGTGTTCGCGCTCGTGATTCTCATCGCCGCGGCCGTCTTCGCCGTCGAGGCGGTCTACTTCGAGCGCGAGTCGATCGAGGACGGCGTGCGGGAGGTCGAACGGGAGGTGTAGGTCGGCTGGCGCCGTCGACCCGACACCGGGCTCTCTCACGGCCGGACGTGGGGGGACGAGGGCGACTCGCGCCGTCCCGGGGTCGCCCGATAGACCTCGCTCCCGGCGACGAACGCGCGATCGACGGTCGGCCCCGGATCGGGGTCGACCAGCACGAGGTCGGCGCGGGCTCCGGGCTCGATGCGCCCCCGGTCGTCCATGCCGACGGCGTCGGCGGGCGCGCTCGTGACCCGGGCGACCCGCTCGGTCAGGGGCTCGCCGGTGTCGACGAACGCGGCCGCGAGGAGCGACGGCGGGTGGTAGTCCGAACACAGCACGTCGAGCACGCCGGCCGCGGCCGCGTCCCCGGCGGCGAGGTTCCCCCACAGGCTCCCCCCGCGAACGAGGTTCGGTGCCCCCATCACCGTCGTCAGCCCGAGGTCGTCCGCGCGCCTGGCCGCCGCCAGGCGCGTCGGAAACTCGCTGATCGTGGCCCCGTGCCGGGCCATCCGCTCGACCCGGGCCGACGTCCCGTCGTCGTGGGAGGCGAGCGGGACGCCGGTTTCGTCGACTGCCGTCGCCACGCGCCGGAGCCGGGCGGTCAGGTCGGCGTCGTCCGTCCGCAGGCGCTCGTCGACGCGCCGTGCGGCGCGGTCCGGATCGTCCCCCCGGTCGTCGACGTAATGGGCGACGAGCCCGCTCCGGTCGTCGAACTGCCCCTCGCCGGGCACGTGGTGCATCACGGAGACGAGGTCGGCCCGGCCGTCGCGCACGATCCCCAGGGTCGCGTCCAGGCTGTCCGTCGCGAGTTCACAGCGCGCGTGGATCCGGTGGTCGGCCAGGAGCCGGGTCGTCCCGAACGCGTCGACGAGGTCGCGCGAGAGGTCGATCGTCCGGTTCTCGTCCGGCGCGTCCTCGAACGCGATCGCGTGGAACTTGGTCGTGATCCCGGCCGCGAGGGTCGCGCGATCCGCCGCGGTCAGCGCCGTGAACGCGTCGACCCGCGAGTCGGTGCGTGGGAACAGATGTCGTTCGACGTCGTCCCCGTGGAGGTCGATCAGACCGGGGAGCACCAGACGCCCCCGGGCGTCGATGCGCTCGTCGGCCCGCCGCGCCCCGGGGACGCTCCCGACCGCTGCGATTCGGTCCCCGTCGATCGCCACGCCACCCTGGACGTACGCGTGAGGGGTGACGATTCTGGCGTTCTCGATCGTGACCGTGCGATTCCCGGCGTTCCCGATCGCTACCACGTCGTCCATGTCGTCCCGTCACGGGCCCGCGACGGATGAACCGGGACGACCGTTGCGACCGTTTCGCCCGACGCGGATCCGGTCGCCCCCGGTCGGTGGGTCAGCCCCCCGTCGTGATCCGCGTGTGGGCGCCGATCAGCGCCCCGTTCAGGTCCAGCCCCCGGAGGTGGGTCTCCCTGTCGACGAGCGACGAGCGCAGATCGCAGTCGACGACGGTCGCCCCGGGGAACACCACGGACCGGTCGAGGGCGGAGTCGGTGATCGTGGCGTCGGCCATGACGTGGACGTTCTCGCCGAGGGTGCTCCCCTCGACGGCGGCGCTCTCGGCGACGAGCGCCTCGCCGCCGAGCGCCCACGCCACCGCGTCGAGGTAGCTCTCGGGCGTGCCGATGTCGAACCACGCGCCGTCGAACGTGAACGCGTACACCGGCTCCCGGGGGTAGAGCCACTGGATCAACCAGCCGGGCTCGTCCGGGTTGTTGCCGCCGGTCAGGTAGTCGTCCAGGCGGTCGAGGGTCGCGGCGGGAAACCCGTAGCAGGCGATCGAGACGAGCGTGCTCCGGGGGTCGTCGGGCTTCTCCCGGAACCCGACCACGCGCTCGCCGTCGAGGGCGACGAGCCCGTAGGACTTCGCGCGCTCGCGCGAACCGACGTCGTAGGCGGCGATCGACGTCCCGTGATCGAGAAGGAAGTCGACGAACTCGGAGACGGAAAAGCCGATCAGGTTGTCGCCGGCGATCACGAGCAGGTCGTCGTCGATCCCCTCGCGGTCGACGAGCTGGGCGAGCGCACCGACGACGCCGAGCTTCTCGGCCTCGGCCGTCGTCTCCTCGACGGAGAGCTCCGGTTTCTCGAACGCGCTCTCGGCCAGGTGCGCCCGGAGGTCGTCGGCGAACCGCTCGTTGGTGCTGACGTAGACGTCGGCGATCCGGTCGTCGGATTCGAGTTCGGCGAAGATCCGGTCGACGACGGTCGACTCCCCGACCGGCAGGAGCATCTTCGGGCGGTGTTTCGTGATCGGCCACAGCCGCGTCGCGTATCCGCCCGCGAGGACGACGGCGTCCATGTCGAGGGGTCGGGGCCGGGCTCTCAAAGCCCTTCGCACCGTTCCGGAGCGGCCGACGTGCGGCGGACTGCAACTGACACAACGGTCGCAACGATCGCTCCGGCTTATCCACCCGCCGTCCCTCGTGGCGCGTATGCTCCGACCGATCCCCGGAGACCCTTCCAGTCCCCTCGCCACCGCACCGTCGGACGGCATCCCGGGCGTCGCCGTTCCGCGCGACCGGCGTCCGCGTCCCCTCGCCGGGAACCGACCCGACGCCGACGCCGCGACGCTCGACCCTCCGTCCGATGTCTGATCGGCGACGGGCGACGGCCCCCTCGACCGAGGTCAGCGTGGTGTTGCCGGCGTACGACGAAGCGGGGACGATCGAGCGGACGGTCGAGGCGACGCTCGATCACCTGTCGTCGTTTCTGCCGGCCGGGGGCTTCGAGGTGATCGTC
>JBDGUC010000040.1:0-23861 GCA_042216285.1 Haloferacaceae archaeon | reverse complement strand
GCTTCAACCCCACGAGGGTTCGTCTGAAACCATGGCGCGTTCGGCGGCCACACCGCCTCTTCCGGCCGGACTCCCATCAACGTTGTCGTCGACCGGCAATTCCCGTCACACCCCCGGGGGGTCGACGACGGGCGCGACGCCCAGGGGCCGCCGCGTCCGTCGGCGGGCCCTGGCGCCCCGGTACTACTAACTCGTCGGTAGCACAAGGGACCGCCAGATTCGAGATGAAACTTCACGAATACCAGGCCAAGGAGGTCTTCGCCGACGCCGGGATCCCCGTCCCCGACTCTCGGCTGGCGACGAGCGTCGAGGAGGTTCTCGACGCGGTCGAGGCGGTCGGCTTCCCCGCGGCCATCAAGGCACAGGTCCACGTCGGGGGTCGGGGGAAGGCCGGCGGCATCAAGATCGCGGGCGACGCCGACGAGGCCCGGACGGACGCCGAGTCGATCCTCGGGATGGACCTGAAGGGCCACCGCGTCGATCGGGTGCTCGTCGAGCGGGGCGTCGACTTCGCGGACGAACTCTACGTCGGCGTGACGATGGACCGGAGCAAGGGGCGGCCGGTGGCGATGGTGTCGACCCGCGGCGGGGTGAACATCGAGACGGTCGCCGAGGAGGACCCCGGGGCGATCGTCCGCGAGTCCGTCGACCCCGCCTACGGGATGCAGCCCTACCAGGCCCGGCGGGCGGTCTACGGGGCGGGGGTCGACCGGGCGGTCGCGGGCGACGTGACCTCGGTGCTCTCGACGCTCTATGACCTGTGGGACGAGATGGACGCGAGCGACGCCGAGATCAACCCGCTGATGGTCACCGATGAGGGTGACGTGATCGCCGCCGACGCGGTGTTGAACGTGGACGACGACGCGCTCTTTCGCCACCCGGACCTCGCGGACCTGGAGGAGGAGACCTACGAGGACGACCTCGAACGGAAGGCCGCCGAGTACGGCTTCGACTACGTCCGGCTGGACGGCAACGTGGGAATCATCGGCAACGGGGCCGGCCTGGTGATGGCGACGCTCGACCTGGTGGATCATTACGGGGGCGCGCCGGCGAACTTCCTGGACATCGGCGGCGGGGCGAAGGCCGACCGGGTGGCGAACGCCCTGGAGGTCGTGTTCGCCGACGAGGACGTCGAGGCGGTCGTGTTCAACATCTTCGGCGGGATCACCCGGGGCGACGAGGTGGCCAGGGGGATCAACGACGCGCTCGGGCGGTTCGACGGGATTCCCAAGCCCGTCGTCGTGCGACTCGCGGGCACCAACGCCGCGGAGGGCATGGAGATCCTCGACACGGATCTGGTCGAGGTGGAGTCGACGCTGGAAGACGCCGTCCAGCGGGCGGTCGAACTCGCCGCGGGCGCGGAGGTGGGCCGATGAGCGTCCTCGTCGACGCCGACACCCGCGTGGTCGTCCAGGGCATCACCGGCGGCGAGGGGCGGTTCCACACCGAGGCGATGATCGACTACGGGACGAACGTGGTCGCGGGGGCCGTCCCGGGCAAGGGCGGCGAGGAGGTCGCGGGCGTCCCGGTCTACGACACGGTCCGGACCGCCGTCCGCGAGACCGACGCCGACGCCTCCGTGGTGTTCGTCCCGCCGGCGTTCGCGGCGGACGCGCTGTTCGAGGCGCTCGACTCCCCCCTCGACCTCGTGGTGGCGATCACCGAGGGCATTCCGACCCAGGACATGTCGCGGGTGAAACGCCGCCTGGGCGAGACCGACGCCTACCTCGTCGGGCCGAACTGTCCGGGGGTCATCACGCCCGGCGAGGCGAAACTCGGCATCCTGCCGGGGAACATCTTCGCCGCGGGCGACGTGGGCCTGATCTCGCGGTCGGGGACGCTCACCTACCAGATCGTCAACACCCTCACCGAGCGCGGGATCGGGCAGACGACGGCGATCGGCATCGGCGGCGACCCGATCATCGGTACGCCGTTCGTGGACGCCCTGGAACTCTTCGAGGCCGACACCGAGACGGAGGCGGTCGTGATGTGTGGCGAGATCGGCGGCGAGGACGAGGAGCGCGCCGCGAGCTACATCGCCCAGCAGATGGACACGCCGGTCGTGGGATTCGTCGCCGGGCGCACGGCCCCGCCGGGCAAGCGGATGGGCCACGCCGGGGCCATCGTCTCCGGATCCGGGGCCGGGACCGCCCAGTCGAAGATCGACGCGCTCACGAACGCCGGGGTGCCCGTCGGGGACACCCCCTCCGAGGTCGCCGACCACGTCGCGGACCTGCTGTAGGGTCCATCCGGCGTGGTGACGAGACCCCGCGGCGTGCGGGGCCGGCGTGGCAGGGAGCGCCGGCGACCGGCGTCAGCGAAAGTCGGTGCCCGCGCCCTCGTCCTCGTCGAAGCGGGCGCTCGGATCCTCGGCGGTGTCGAACATCTCGTCGGCGTACTCCTCGGCGAAGTCGGTGGCGTCGTCGGTCGACGGGTCGACCGAGTAGGCGTCGATCCCGAGTCGCAACAGCGTCTCGGCGGCCTCCTCGCGGTTGACGAACTCGTCGTTCGCGACGCGCTCGAACTCGGCTTTCAGGTCGGTGGGGAGCGAGACCTCGACGGTTGGCATCGGTTCCCTCGTTCGACCCCCCGCGGTTTGAACGCATCGCCTGTGGTCCGGCCGCCGGTGGCGAAAAGGTCTTGTCCCCCGGCGAGGACCCATCCGGCATGGACAAACTGCCGGTCCTCATCGCGGTCGGTGTAGTCCTCGCGACCGCTCTGGTCCTCTACCTGTTTGCGCTGCCCATCCTCTGTAGCTCGTTTTTCACGACCGGCCCGTCCGTCTTCTGCTGATCGCGTCGAGCGACGCCGGACGAACGGCGCGCTTATGGGGGCGGATCCCCGCGTTGCGGTATGAGCGGCCAGCCGACCTGTCACCACGAGGGCTGTCCGGTGGCGGCCGAGGAGCGAGTCGAGGTCCTCGGTCAGCCCCGCCTGTACTGTTCGTTTCACGCGTACCGCGCCCGGCAACGCCTTGAGGGGGACGTCGAGGAGAACGCCACCCCGGACGCGGAGGTCCGCGACGGCCTGCACCGCGACCCCGACGACGACGCGGCCCACGTCTACCCGTTCGACGACGAGAGCCGGGTGGGGAACGGCTTCCTCGGCCGCCGGGTCGCCTACGGCGAGGGCGACACGGTGACGATCAGCATGGAGTACGTCGACGACAGCCCCCACCGCGACCAGACGGTGGCGGTCGAACAGGAGGACCTGCCCGACCTGGTCGCCGGCATCGTCGAGCGCGCGGCCGAGGACCGCCACGAGGAACTGCGCGAGCGGTTCGAGGCGGCGCTCGACCGGGCGCCGTACGGGCCGCCCGACGGGGACGAGGACGGGGAGGGGTCGGACCTCGCCCTCGATCCGGAGAAGGGAACGGAAATCGACGTCGACTGACCCGGCGGTCGCCGAGGGGCGACGCCGGACGCCGGACGCCGACGCCGCTCACCCGTCGGCGCCGACGACGAGGCGTCGGACGCGGTCGCCGACCGCCGCCGCGACCGCGGTCGGATCCAGCCCTCCGGTCGCGGCGATCCGACCCCACTCGGTCCGGAGCACCCGATCGGCCACCAGCCGCCGGGCCGTCTCGACGCCGACCCCGGCGGTCCGGAGGGCGTCGCCGGGATCGACGGCGGCGGCCGGCAGGTCCGTCGCGGCCGCGACGCGCTCCGGGGTCACCAGCCGATCGGCGAGCGCGTCCGGGTCGGGGTCCCCGAACGGCGCGGGGTCGGGAACGGGCGCGTCGCCGTCGCGGACGTACGTCGCCCACGGCCCGCCCCGGTGGTCGAGGACGAGGCCCGCGGCGGGTCCGTCGGAGTACGCCGCGTCCGGCCAGGCGACCGTCCCGGGATCGAAGTCGCGGACGGGGACCTCCTTTCGAACCACGGGAAGCGCGTCGAGACCGAGGCGGTCGAACGCCGCGTCCGCCCGGTCGAGCGGCACGCGGCCGTCCGGGCCGACGACGGCGAGTCCGAGGACGGGCGGAAGTCGGTCGAAGTCGTAGGGAACCCCCTCGAACCGCGTCGCCCTCGCCAGGAAGGTGTAGGCGGCCGGGTCGTCGACCGCCGCGCGGAAGCCGTCGCGGTCGAAGGCCTCCCGGACGTGGCGCGTTGCGAACCGGTGGCCGGGCGGCACGTCCCGGACCGGGAACGTCCGTTCGTCGTCCCCGAACGCCAGGAGGCCCGCGTCGTCGAGCGAGAACCGGAGCGGGGCGCCGAGGACGCGTTCACGCACCCAGAGGTGACCGGGGGCCAGGACCGCCCCGCGAACGTCGGCGAGCGGCGGCGGCGACTCGAAGGGGTGCACGCGGGCCCTAGCGCGACGGAGGGCAAAACCCCACCGGCGCCGGCGACGTCCCGCCTATTGTCGTACCGTCGTTCGGCGTACGTCGATAACGATTTATACCAGGGGCGACACGTCCCGTCCATGCGGGACTTCGCGGAGCTCAGGAGCGACACGTCGAAGCTCGTGTTGCTCTACGTCGAACAGGTGGGGGACGCGTCGCTCACCGAGATCACGGATCGGCTCGACCTCTCGCTCCTGACCGTCTCGACGACGGTCCAGCATCTCGCCGAGCGCGGCCTGGTCCGGCGCCTGGAGGACTCGGAACGCGTCGTTCTCGCCGACGACGGAGTGTTCGACCCGCACGCCGGCACGCCGGACCGGAGCTGAGGCGGTCGGGCGCCGCCGCCGCGTCGGACGGCGAGCCCCGGGTCACGTGGCCCTCACAGCGGGCTCGGCGTCTCGACGTGTGAGAGGTACGAGGCGAGGTCGGTCGTCGTGAGCATGCCGACGACGCCGGCCGTCTCGTCGACGACCGGCAGGTGGTGGATCCCGCGGTCGGTGAGCGTGTCTGCGGCCTCGCGGATGGACTCCTGGGGGTCTGCCGTGACCACCTCGGCCGACATGGCGTCGGTGACGGTCGCACTCTCCGTGGCCCCCTCCGAGACCAGGCGGACGAAGTCGGTCGTGGTGACGATCCCCGCCAGCCCCTCGTCGTCGACCACGAGCACCGATCCGATCTCGTTGTCGAGCATCACTCCCGCCGCCTGCTCCAGCGACGTCTCTGGGTCGACCACGTGGAGGTCCGTGCTCATCACCCGCGCGACGAAGATGTCCTCCATACGTCGTCCACACGGAGCCGAGCCATAAGGGTTCCCACCGTCCGCGTCGAACGCTTGGATCAGCCGCCCGAGTCGGTCGCGCCCGTCGATCTCCCGCCCGCGGGCGGCCTCCAGCGGGGTCCGACCCGTCGCCCGGACCGTCTCGATGGCGTCGGCGAGGTCGTACCCGCGCTCGCGGGCGAGCCAGAGCGCGAGGACGTGGCCCGTGCGCCCGATCCCGGCCCAGCAGTGGACGACGACGGGCTCCCCGGCCCGATCGGCGGCCCGGAGGAAGGGCAGGATCTCCTCTTCCAGCGTCGCCCGGTCGACGAACCGGTGGTCGGGGACGGGCGCGTGGCGGACGGCGTCGGGGCCGAAGGCGTCCTCGTAGCGCTCCACGAGGTCGTCGTAGCGCACCAGCTGGCGGGTCGTGAGCAGACAGCAGACGCGCTCGATCCCGCGCGCCCGGACGAACGAGAGCCACCCCTCGACGTCCTCGTTCGGCGTCCCGGCCGGGCCGTCGCCGGGACGGCAGGCCCCGTGGACGACCGCCTCGTCGGGCGCCGCCGGGCCGAATCGGCAGGTGCCGCGGTCCATGCGGGACGGTGCGGGACGGCGGGGGATAGACCCACCGGCGCGACGCGGGACGCGGGGACGCGAGGGGGGCCGACGACGGGATGGGAGGGAGCGGGCGTCGTTGCGAACGCACGCGCGGGGAGGCGAACGGGCAGGTGCGACCGGGGACGGGCGAGCAGATGCGCGGGCGGACGGGCGAGCAGACGTGCGGGCGGACGCAGGTGGAACCGGGCGCGAGAGCGGGTGGACGAGCACGCGAGAGAGCGGGTGGACGAGCACGCGAGAGAGCGGGTGGACGAGCACGCGAGAGAGCGGGCGAGGGAGCACGCCCGCGAGCGGACGGGCCCGACCTACACCTGCACGACGAGTTCCGGCCCCTCGCGCTCGAACGTCGTCCCGAACGGCCCGGAGCGCTCGCGCATCCGGTCGCGGCACCACGCCGCCGCCGCGTCTCCGGCCAGGGTCACCCGGCAGTCCTCGATCTCGGTGGGGAGCAGTCGGAGCGCCTCGACCCCGCCTCTCGTGCCCACCTCGCAGACGAACAGGAAGCCCCGGTCGTTCCGGAGGTCGGGGTCGACGGCGTAGTCGTCGACGAAGTCACCGGTGTCGTAGCAGATCGGGACGCCGTCGTACACCTCGATCCCCTGGAAGACGTGGGCGCTGTGACCGTGGACGAGGTCGACGCCCCGGTCGACGAGCCACCGGGCGAACGCCTCGAACGCCGGCGGGGGCTCGACGACCATGTTCGGCCCCCAGTGGAGCGAGGCGACGAGGAGGTCCGGATCGCCCGTCGCCGCCCGCGAGAGCGCCTCGTCGACGAGCGAGCGCGTCCGGTCGTCCTCGACGTCGATCTCGACCCGGGCGGTGCCCGGTCCCTCCCCCGCGGCGTACTCGGGCGCGTTGTCGGTGAGCGAGACGACCGCCACGTCGAGGCCGCCGGCCGAGAACCGGGCGGGGGCGAGCGCCTCGTCGCGGTCGCGGCCCGCGCCGGCGCGGGCGACGCCCGCGTCGTCGAGGGCGTCGAGGGTATCCGCCAGGGCGACCTCCTCGAAATCGAGGACGTGGTTGTTGGCGAGCGCACAGCAGTCCACGCCAGCGCGTTCGAGCGCCGGGATCGCCCACCCCGGATCGGCCCGGAAGTGAAACGCCCTGCGCGTCCGCGTCCAGGGCTCGCCGCGCGTCGAGAGGCAACACTCCAGGTTGACCAGCAGGCCGTCGAGGGCGCGAAGCCGGTCGCCCACGTCCCCCCAGACCGCCCCGGGCCGGCGGCGACGCTGGCGTTCGTCGACGTTCCGCCCGAGCATCACGTCGCCCGTCAGCCCGAGTCGTTCCGTGACAGTCATTCCCTCACGGGTTGGTCGCCGAGACACAAAACGCCCCGTGCCCGCCCGGTGGGGGCGTCTTACTCCAGCGCGACCACGCCGTCGTCCGCGAGGTCGGAGAGCACCTGCCGGGCGTGGCCGGACGGGTCGACGCCGGTATACACCTCGTGGACCCGTCCGTCGACCAGGACGAACGTCGTGCGCGCCGTCGTGCCGCCCCGCCGGCGCTCGACGTCGAACGCGTCGGCCACCTCGCCGTCCGGGTCCGCGAGCAGGTCGAACTCGATGCCGTACTTCTCGGCGAAGTCGGCGTGGGAGTCCACGTCGTCGACGGAGACGCCGTAGACCGTCACGCCCGCCGCCCGGTAGGTCTCCAGTTCCCCGGTGAACTCCGTCGCCTCGGTCGTACAGCCCGGCGTGTCGTCCCGCGGGTAGAAGTAGACGACCGTCGGCTCCTCGAACGACGGGCCGACCGCGTCGCCGTGCTGGTTCCGTGCCGAGACCGTCGGAGCGGGATCGCCGGGCTCCAGTGACATGGCGGCGGATACGCGTGGCGGCCGGAAAACCCGTCCGGTTCCGTCCGGTTCCGTCCGGGTTTTACGTTCCCGGCCACGTACGCCCGCACGTGGAGTTCGCGGTCGTCCGGGGCGACATCGCCGCCCAGCGCGCCGACGCGCTCGTCAACGCCGCCGGGACGAGCCTCCGGATGGGCAGCGGCGTCGCGGGGGCGCTCCGGCGCGGCGCGAACGGCCCGATAAACGAGGAAGCGGTCTCGAAGGGACCGATCGACCTGGGCGCGGTGGCCGTCACCGACGCCTACGACCTCGACGCCGACCACGTGATCCACGCGGCGGCGATGCCCCACGACGGCGACGGGCGCGCGACCGGGGAGAGCATCCGCGCGGCGACGCGCAACGCGTTGAACGCGGCCGACGACCGCGGCTGTGCGTCCGTGGTCGTCCCGCTCCTGGGGACGGGCGTGGCCGGCTTCGACGTCGAGACGGGCGCGCGCCTGATCTGCGAGGAGATCGCCGCGTTCGAGCCGACCCACCTGACGGACGTCCGGGTGATCGCGTTCGGAGACGAGGCGTACGGGATCCTCCGGCGGGTGGCCGAGCGCGTCCGGGCGGAGTGAGTCCGGACGCGGGTTCCGACGGGGCCGCCCGGTCGCCACCGGAGCGGTCCCCGCGGCTCCGGGCACCCCCACGACATTTGTTCCCGCGGATCCAACACCGGGGACATGACGACCACCGACGAACTCGCCACCTTCGTCCGCGAGACGGACTACGAGACGCTGCCCGAGGACGTCGTGGAGCGGACGAAACGGCGCATCCTCGACTCGATCGGCATCGCGCTCGGCGCCGTGGGCGCGGACCCGGTCGAGGCGGTCCGACGAACGGTCTGTGAGGAGGGTGGTGACGACTGCGCGCTGTGGGCCGGGGGCGGACGGGCCTCGCCCTCGGGCGCGGCGATGTACGACACGACGCTGACGCGCTACCTCGACTTCATGGACTCGTTTCTCGCTCCCGGCGAGACGCCCCACCCGAGCGACAACATCGGAACCGCGTTCGCGGTGGGCGAACACGTCGACGCCTCCGGCGCGGACCTGATCGCGGCGACGGCGCTGGCCTACGAACTCCAGGGCGAACTCGCCTGGAACGCGCCGGTCCGCGACCGGGGGTTCGACCACGTCACCCACACGGTGATCACGCAGGCCGCGGCGGCGGCCTCCCTCCTCGCCCTCGACCACGAGTCGATCCGGAACGCCGTCGGCATCGCCGGGACGGCCCACAACGCCCTCCGGGTGACCCGGACCGGCGGCATCAACGAGTGGAAGGGCGTCGCCTCGGGCAACGCCGCCCGGAACGGCACCTACGCCGCCCTGCTCGCCGAGAACGGGATGGAGGGGCCGACGAACCTCTTCGGGGGTCAGAAGGGCTGGAAGCAGGTCGTCTCCGGCGACTTCGAGGTGGACCTCGACCCCGCGTGTCCCCGCCTCCACGACGTGATGTGCAAGCGCTACGTCGCCGAGACCTACGCCCAGTCGGCCGTCGAGGGGATCGTCGAACTCGCCGAGGAGCAGGACGTCGACCCGGCGGACGTGACCGGCATCCACCTCGACACGTTCCACGGCGCGAAGCTCATCATCGGCGGCGGCGAGGGGAGCCGCTACGAGGTCGAGACGAAGGCCCAGGCGGACCACTCCCTTCCCTACATGCTCGCGGCGGCGCTCGCCGACCGACGGCTCCTGACCGAGCAGTACGACCCCGAGCGCATCCGGGCCGACGACGTCCAGCGGCTCCTGCGGACGGTGACCGTCGAGGAGGACGAGGAACTGACCGAGCGGTTCGAGGCCGGCGAGATGCCCGCCGTGATCGACGTCGAACTGGACGACGGCACCGCGTACCACGTCGAGAAAGCGGACTTCCGGGGACACCCGAACAACCCGATGGACTGGGCGGACCTGGAGGAGAAGTTCCACCCGATGGCCGCGAGCGTCTACGGCGAGCGCCGCCGGAACGCCATCGTGGACTGCGTCCGCAACCTGGAGGACCGGACGGTCGCGGACCTGCTCGACCTGCTCGACTGACGGGCGACGCGGGGGGCGGCCGCCGGCGACGGCGGCCGATCAGGCCTCGACGACGACCCCATCGCCGTCGCGCTCGACCGACGCCTCGAATCCGAACGCCGCGAGCAGTCCGGTGCCGGTCTCGACGTGCTCGGTCGCCTCCGGAATCCGCATCCGCCCGCCCGCGAGCGCGAGGAAGGGAAGCACCTGGTCGGCCGCGTGGCGGTCGACGGCGGCCGTCCCCCCGTGGAACGCGAGCGCGTCCGCGACGGCCGTCTCGGCCACCGTCTCGGCGGGGGTCCCCCGCTCGCCGAGCGCGTCGAACCCCGCGAGTGCGTCCCCGTAGTCGAGTCGGACCGCCACGGCCGACCCGGGCGAGTCGGCGTCGGCGTACCGGACCGTGCGCTCGACCGCCGCGAGTCCCGCGTCGTCGAGGCGCGCTGTGGCCCGCGCCGCCTGGCGCTCGGCGACCTCCGCCTCCGCGAGGGCCGGCGCGGCGAGCGAGTGGATCCGCGCCCCCGCGAACGCGCCCCGCGCCGTCAGGTCGAACCGCGAGAGCGTCGAGGGGGCGACCCGGAGCGTCGCCCTGCCGCCGCCGACGGGGTAGAAGCCGGGGCGGTCGACCTCGACGACGGCGTGGAGCCCGTGGCGGCGCAGGAGGGGGAGCTTCGTCGTCCGGTAGTAGGCCATCGTCGGCGCCCACTTCACGTCCGTCCCCCCGCGGGCGACGACGACGAGCGGGTCCTCGACGGCCGCCGCGAGGGGGAGGACGGCGTCGAACAGCAGCGCGACGCTCCCGGCCGTCCCGATGGCGGCCGTGTAGCGCCCCCCGCCGACCGGGCCGGGCCGGAAGGTCAGTTCCCGGGAGCCGACGGCGGCGTCGGAGACCGCGGCGTCACAGACGTCTCCGACCAGTTCCACGGCGGCGAGGTGCTGTGGCCGGAGCCCCGGCTCCGGTCGCCCGCCGCGGATCCCGGTCGCGTGGAACGGCTCGCCCGTCAGCGCGGCGAAGGCGAGCGCGGAGCGCAGGACCTGCCCGCCGCCCCCGGAGCCGTCGAGTTCGATCACGTCCCCCCGTACGCGGCGGTGGGTAAAGACGTTCCAGGCCGGGACGGATCGGTGTCGGCCGCCGTCGGATCGACGCCTCCGTGAGATATACACGTCGGCGGCCGCGTGTCGGCGTATGGCAGGTCCCCCGCGGACGAACGCGAGTCGACCCGGGCCGTCGCGGGCGCGACGGCCCGGGGTCGGACCGACCCTCCACCGGACCGTCGAGTCCCGCGGCCGCGGACGCGGGCGCGAACGCGGACGCGGACGGACCGATCGGACGGCGCGCGGTCGGCGGCCGCCGCTCGCGCGGAGCGAGCGATGAGCGTTCCCGACGGCTTCGACCTGGACGTCGGCCTCACGCGCCGACGGCTCGCCGGCTACGCGGTCGTCGCGCTCGTCCTGGCCGTCCTCTTCCTTCCGGCCACGCAAACGCTCCTCTACGGCCTCCTCGTCGGGACGCCGAGCGTCCTCCAGTGGGGGGTCGTCGCCCTCGTCGTCGCGGGCGTGGCCTCCCGCCGCCGGAGTCGACCGCTGTTCGTGCTCGCGCTCGGCGTGTTCGTCGTCCTGGGGCTGATCGTCGGTCCGGTCGTCGGCGGCATCTACGCCCACGACGACGTCGCAAACCGGATGCAGCGGGACGCCACCAGCCTCCACACGCTCCCGAACACCTCGACGCGGAACGTGCGGATGCTCCCGCGGAGCGTCGCGGACAACTACGCACAGTCCTCGATGCAGTACCCCCAGTACCGGCTCACGGGCTCGGACATCACCTACCGGAACGGGAGCTACGACTGGTCCTACGGGATCGTTCCCGACGCCTTCCTCGTCTCCCTGTTCGGCCACCAGCGCGGGGCGATGTACGTGAACATGACCACCACCCGGAAGTCGATCCACGTCGAGACCACCCGGTTCGAGCACGGACGCGGCCAGCTCCTCTTCGACGCCTACACCTACCGGAGCGTCCTGCACGCGCCGCTCCGGCGCCACGACTGGGCCACCACGTTCAACGCCCGGGCGAACGGCACCTCCTACATCGCCCACTCGACGACGACCTACGAGTGGCACGTTCGCCTCCTCCCGCTCCCGCAGGTGTACGCAGTCCCACGGTTCGGCGGCGTCGAACTCATGACCCCCGACGGCCACGTCGAGCACCTCTCCCCCGCGGAGGCCGAACGGTCGCCGTTGCTCGACGGGCAGAACGTCTACCCCTACAGTCTGGCGATGTACCGGGTCGAATCGATGCAGTACGTCCACGGCGCGCTCAACAAGTGGTTCTGGAAGGAGGACGTCCTCAAGGTCGCCGACCTCCCGGAAGGCGGGAACCGGTGGCCCCTCGTCGTCCCGACGGAGGGCACCCCCCACGGACTCACGTACTTCGTGGCGACCGAACCCACGGGGAGCGGAAGCGGCATCTACCAGATCTGGACGTTCGACGGGCAGACGGGCGAGGCGGGCGTCCAGCAGTATAGCGACGCCCAGATCGGTCCCCGGCGGGCCGTGGACTTCGTCTCCCGGGACCCGCGGGTCAACCGCCTCTCCAGCGCGGAGGCGATCTCCCCCATCCCGATCGTGAAAAACGACACGCTGTACTGGCACGTGAAGGTCGTCCCGCGGACCCGCTCGGGCGTGACCTACACCGCGTTCGTGAACGCCGATACGGGCGACGTCACGATCCTCGAAGGTGACGCGCCGGTGTACGCGTTCCTGACGCGGAGCGAACTCCGGCAGGTCCAAAACGAGAGCGCCGGACCGAAGGGCGGGACGACCGTCCGCATCGTCGTCACCGACGCGAACGGAACGATCGTCGACACCCGGAACGTCACGGTTCCCGAGGGGGGGAACGTCCAGGTGAACGTCCACAGCAACGCGACGACCGCCGGGGCCACCCCCCAAGGATAAGCCGCTGCCGGCCCATATCCGGTGACGCATGGCAGACCCCGATCGCCCGTTCGACTTCCTGCACGTCAACGACCGCGACGAGAAGCCACGAGAGACGGGGATCACCGAGATCCGCGGCCCGTACTACGACCCCATGGGCCCCCGCGAACTCCGGGACATCCTGGAGACGATGGGCCACTACGTCGACATCTACAAGTTCAGCGGCGGGTCGTTCGCGCTGATGCCCGAGGACGCCGTGACGGAGATGATCGGCATCTGTCACGACCACGACGTGAAGGTCAACACCGGCGGCTACGTCGAGAACGTCCTCCTGCGGGACAGCGACAAGGTGGAACGGTACGTCGAGGAGTGCGCCCGCGTCGGGTTCGACATCGTCGAGATCTCGTCGGGCTTTCTCGCCATCGACACCGACGACATGGTGCGGATGACGGAACTCGTCGCCGACCAGGGGTTGGAACCGAAACCGGAGATCAACGTCCAGTTCGGCGCCGGCGGCGCCTCCGACCCCGAGGAACTCGAACGCGAGGGCCAGCAGGACCCCGGGCAGGCCATCGCAGAGGGGAAACGCCACCTGGAGGCGGGCGCCGAGCACCTGATGGTCGAGGCCGAGGGGATCACCGAGGAGGTCCGGGAGTGGCGGACCGACGTGGTCTACGAGATCGCAAACGAACTCGGCATGGAGAACCTGGTCTTCGAGGCGCCCGGCCCCGAGATGTTCGAGTGGTACGTCAAGAACTTCGGCCCGGGGGTCAACCTCTTCGTCGACAACTCCCAGATCGTCGAACTCGAATGCATGCGCTCGGGGCTGTGGGGGAAAGCCACCTCGTGGGGGCGGGTGGTCTCGTACGGGGGCGAGGACGGCGCCTGACTGCGGGCCGCAGGTCCGACCGCCGCGCCGCGGGCGGGTCACAACGCCTTTTCCTCCGAGCGCCGTACCGCGCCCATGTCCGACGAGACCGGAGCGACCGCCGCGGACGACGCTCCGACGCCCGGAGACGTGCCACGCCTCGACGACATGCCGATGCTCGGCTTCGGCACCTGGATGCTGGAGGACCACGAGGAGTGTGTCGGGGCCGTCTCGACCGCACTGGAGGTCGGCTACCGCCACGTCGACACGGCCCAGGCGTACGGCAACGAGGCCGCCGTCGGCGAGGCCATCGAGCGGTCGGCCGTCGACCGCGACGAGATATTTCTGGCGACGAAGGTCTGGATCGACGACCTCGCCCACGACGACGTCATCGCGACCGCCCGCGAGAGCCTGGACCGACTCCGGACCGACCACGTCGACCTGCTGTACGTCCACTGGCCGGCGCGGACCTACGACCCCGAGCGCACCCTGGCGGCCTTCGACCACCTGGTCGCGGAGGGCGTCACCGACCGGATCGGCGTCTCGAACTTCGAGCCCGACCAGCTGGCCGAGGCCTGCCGGCGCACCGAGGCGCCGATCTTCGCCCACCAGTTCGAGTGTCACCCGTTGCTCCCCCAGCGACGCCTGCTGGACGCCTGCGTGGACGACGACGTCCACCCCGTGGCGTACTCCCCGCTCGCCCGCGGGCGCGTCCTCGACGTCCCCGAGGTGGTCGAGGTGGCCGAGCGGTACGACGCGACGCCGGCGCAGGTGAGCCTGGCGTGGCTCCGCCAGCGGGGACTCGCCGCCATCCCCAAGGCCACGAGCGCGGCCCACGTCCGCGACAACTGGGGGTCGCTCGCGCTCGACCTCGACGAGGACGCCGTCCACGGGATCGACGCCATCGGCGAGGTCGAGCGACAGGTCGACCCCGGCTTCGCCCCCTGGCGCTAGCGGTCCCGAGGGTGCCGCGAGCGCGCCGGGTCGGGGGTCGCCTCGCCTCCGGTGGCCCCCGGTCCACGCGTCCGGACCACCGGGTTATAATATCACGATGCACACAAACGCGGGTGATGGCCCTCGGCCGGAGGGAACTGATCGAATCGGGGGGAGCGACGTTCCTCGTCGGTCTCGCCGGCTGTTCGTTTCGAGCCTCGTCCGACCGCGACCGGTCGCTGACGCCGGGACCCACCCCGACGCCGACGCCCGCGCCCGCACGACTCGACTACGACATCGGACTGCGAAACGACCACGTCCGGGTCACCCTCCGACTCGCCGATTTCGGCGGGTACGACCGGGTGACCGTGGGACTCTCGTCGGATCATCGCGTGTCGGCGACCGACGGGTTCGAACCGCGGGGCGAGCACCGATACCGGGCGACGCGAAGCGGCGACTCGCCGTCGCTCACGTACCGGATCTTCGCGGGGAAGACCGAACTCGGAAGGGTCTGGATCGGGGACGGGTGGGCGGTGACGTTTCCCGCCACCATTCGGGCCGAGAGCACGTCCGTGCCCGCCGAGACGAGAATCGGGCTACCGGAGTCGGGAACGATCATCGACGGCAACCCGATCATCCTCCTCGGGCGGTACGGCACGAAGACGGCGTCGGCCCACACGGGCGAGACGTTCACGGTGTTCGCCGCCGGGCGCCCGGACTCGTACGCGAAGGCGCTCCTGCCCGTACTCACCCGAAGTTCCGAGTTGCTCCAGTGGACGAACTACCGCGACGCGGTCAGACACGTGATCATTCCGACGGCGGGGAGAGAGTCCGACAGTTCGCCGTACGGCGGCGGGAACGTCACCATCAAGGGCGCCGGGGATCCGTCGGACTGGAGGTTCCTCCACGTCCTCGTTCACGAGTACCTCCACCTGCGAGAGCCGCCCGGCACGGGGGCGATGGACTGGATCAACGAGGCCGTCCCCGAGTACTACAGCGCCCTCCTCCTCCACGAGCAGGGCGCGGTGGACGAACGGCGGTTCCGGCGCTTCGTCACCCCCCGGATCGACGAGGAGGTCGCGCTCACCGAGGCCGCGGGGGACCGGTACCGGTACCGATACACCAAGGGCCGGCGCGTCCTGGCGGCGCTGGACGGGAAGATCCGTCGCCGAACGGGCGGGGAGCACACGCTCCAGCAGGTCTTTGCCCGCGTCGTCGCCGGAGGCGGGAGCGACCTCCCCTCCTTCGAGCGCATCACGGCCGACGTCGCGGGCCACTCGTTCGACTCGTGGATCGAGAGATACGTGACCACGACGGCGACCCCCGACGTTCCGAACGTCGACATGTCGATGCTCCCCGCGGGACCGTCGTCCGACGTCGACGACGACGGCCTGCCGAAACGGGTCGAACTCGACCGCGGCACGAGTCCACTTCTCCCGAACGACGGGGAGCCGACCGAATCGTAGCCGGCCCGGGGGAGAGCGGAGACCGGGGCCGGTGGCCGGTCGGTCGACGACGTCGGGCCGAAAACCGCCGCCGTCGGCGGCGCCCGAGCGCCAAGCGGATCGACGTGCGGCACGCGGGGCCCAACACCTATTACGCGGTTCGTTCACGATCCACACATGGCGCTAGAGACGGAGCGCGTGGAGACGATCACCGTCAACTCGTACGGCACGCTCGTGGACCCGAACGCGGTCGAGCGGGCCCTGGCCGAGCGCGTCCCGGACCCGGAGCCCGTCTCGCGGCTCTGGCGCTCGCGCTCGCTCACGTACACGATGGTCGGGAACTTCGTCGGCTTCTACCAGCCGTTCTACGAGATGAACCGCGACGCCCTGGCGTACGCGCTGGCGGTCCACGGCGTCGACCTGCCGGCCGACGAGCGCGACGAGATCCTGGCCACGTACCACGAACTCGACGTGTTCGACGACGTCAGGGACGGGATCGAGCGGCTCTGCGACGGCGGCTACGGGGTCTACGTCGTCTCGAACGGCGACCCCGAGATGCTCGACTCGATGGTCGCACACGCCGACCTGGGCGACCTGATCGCGGACGCGGTGAGCGCACACGAGGTGCGGACGTTCAAACCCCACCCCCGGATCTACCGGCACGCCGCCGCGCGGACGGGAACGCCCATCGATCGGATCCTCCACGTCGCCGGCCCCGCCTTCGACGTGCTCGGCGCGAAACACGCCGGGATGCAGGCCGCGTGGATCGACCGGGGAGACGGTCCCTGGGAGTCGTTCGCCGGCGTCGACCCCGACCGCCGCGTGGAGTCGTTCCACGACGTCGCGGACGCCCTCGTGGCGTAGGGCGTCGGCGAATCGGGCGGGCGCCAGGGGTCGGCGGCGGGGTTTTTGCGCCTCCGGATCCACGGCCGGGCATGCGTCGCCTGCTGGTCGCGGGCCTGCTGGTGCTCGCGGGATGTGGCGGACTCGGCGGCGGAACGCCGACGCCGGCGCCCACCGCACCCGCCGAGACGACCGCTGGCGCGGACGCGTTCGTCGCGCCGGGGGTGACCCGCGAGGGAATCGCCGACCCGGACGCGCTCGCCCGAGCCCACGGCGCGGCCGTCGAGGGCCGGTCGTACGTGCTCGCGTCGGAGCGGGTCGCGCGGTATCCGAACGGGACGCTTCGCTCCCGGCTGACCGTGCGGGTGGCGCTCGGCGCGGACCACGGCTACCGCGCCACTGCGTCGACGGCCGGCCCCGAGGCGCCGACGTTCCTCGGCGATCCGCCCGCGACCGGGACGTTCTGGTCGAACGGGACGACCTACGCCCGGCGGTTCACCCACGGCGAGCGGACGGTCTACAACGAGTTCGAACCCCGGCAGAACGGCGCGGGGACCTGGAGCTACTGGGTGCGGACGGTCCCCTTCGGCGGCCGGCAGTCCGACCCGGTGTCGTTCTACCGGGCGGTGTTCTGGTCGGCCCGGTCCTGGTCCGTCGAGCGCCGGCCCGCGAACGGGACGGCGGCCTACCGGCTGGTCGCAACCGGGACGACGGAGAGCGGGTTCGACCCGGACGTGACCCGCCTGCGGACGGCCAGGCTGGTCGCGGACGTCGCTCCGTCGGGGCTCGTCCGGACGCTCTCGCTCCGGTACGCGGGCGAGAGCGCCGGCGCGCCGGTGCGGGTCCGCTGGACGGTCCGGTATCGCGGGGTCGGGTCGACCGCGGTCGCGCGCCCGCCGTGGCTCGGGCGGGCGCTGGCTCAGTCGTCCCCGAACGCCTCGGCGAACAGGTCCGCCAGCCGGTCCGGCCGGCGGCGGCCCTCCAGCGCGTCGACCAGGTCCCCGTCGGCGAACGCCAGGGTCGTCGGGGCGGCGTCGACCCCGTAGTCCCGGCGGAAGTCCTCGACGGACTCGCCGTCGACGCCGGCGACGGCGACCCCCCCGGGAATCGCCTCCCGGATCCGATCCAGTTCCGCCTTCATCGCGTCACACGGGTCGCAGTGGAGCTTCCAGACGAACACGACCGCGTCGGGATTCGCCCGGAGGAACGCCCGGTAGTCGTCGTCGGTCAGTTCCCGCATCCCCGCGGGCACCGGCGAGACGGGCGCGACGTCGGCGACCATGCCGGCCATGGAGGCCAGGGCGTCCGTCCCCACCTCGACGTCGGGCGCGGCCTCGTCGAGGTGGGAGTCGAGCGCCAGGTAGGCGATCAGTTCCGCGCGGGTGACTCCGAGGTCGTCGATCCGCGCCTCGGCCGCCGCCTCCGACAGGTCGAACAGCGACGCGACGGTCCCGTGAAACGTCTCGTCGTCGACGTCGGCGTAGGTGGCGCGGTAGACGGCCCGCGTGGCCTCGAACTCCTCCGTCGTCGCCACCCGACCGTCGGTCTCGACGAACACGTCCGTCTCGACGAGAAACCGGTACTGGTCCTCGCGGGAGGAGAGGGTGGGCGTCACGGCGTCAGACCCCCAGATACCGTCGCCTGACCTCGTCGTCCGCCCGGAGGTCGTCGGCGAGGCCGTCGAAGACGATCTCCCCCTGGTCGACGATGTAACACCGGTCCGCGATCTGGATCGCCGCGGCGGCGTTCTGCTCGACGAGGAGGACGGTCGTCCCCTCGCCGTTGATGCGCTCGACCGCGGTCTCGACGTCCTCGATGATCTGTGGCGCCAGCCCCTCGTACGGCTCGTCGAGCATCAGCAGGTCGGGGTTGCCCCGGAGCGCCCGGGCGATGGCGAGCATCTGCTGTTCCCCGCCCGAGAGCGTGCCGGCGTGCTGGGTCCGGCGCTCGTCGAGGCGCGGGAAGTCCTCGTAGATCTCCGACAGCGGCCGCGTCGCCCGCGGCGAGCCCACGTCGCGGCCGATCAGGTTCGCGCGGTTGCGCGACACCTGCGCGAGGTGGAGGTTCTCCTCGACGGTGAGGTTCGGGAAGACCCGTCGCTCCTCGGGCACCAGCCCGATGCCCCGGAGCGCGACGTCCTCCGGCGACCGCGTGGTGATCTCCTCGTCCCGGAACCGGATCGTGCCGGCGCGGATCTCCGGGGGGCGCGCGCCGGCGATCGACCGGAGCGTCGTCGTCTTGCCGGCGCCGTTCCGGCCGAGCAACGCGCAGACGCTCCCCTCCTCGACGGAGAGCGAGAGGTTCCGGAGGATGTGGCTCTCCCCGTAGTAGGCGTCGATCCCGTCGACCTCCAGCAGGCTCACAGTTCGACCCCCCCGAGATACGCCTCCTGGACCTCCGCGTCGCCCTTGACCTCGTCGGGCGTGGCGTCGGCGATGATCCGTCCCCGGTGCAGGACGGCGATGCGATCGGCGATGCGGAAGACGACCTCCATGTCGTGTTCGACCAGGACGATGGTGAGGCCCAGTTCGGCCTGGAG
Organism: Haloferacaceae archaeon; assembly: GCA_042216285.1. Classification (GTDB taxonomy): domain Archaea; phylum Halobacteriota; class Halobacteria; order Halobacteriales; family Haloferacaceae; genus CAZMLQ01. The sequence continues at coordinate 4,739 of JBDGUC010000040.1, read as the reverse complement.
GTCCTCGACGAGGTCCACCGTCGACCGGGTCTCGGCCGGGGACATCCCGGCCGTCGGCTCGTCCATGAACAGCAGTTCCGGCTCCGAGGCCAGCGCGATGGCGATCTCCAGGCGGCGTTTGTCGCCGTACGGGAGGTTCTTGGCGTCCGCGGTTCGGGCCCCCCACAGTTCGACCGACCGGAGCATCTCCTCGGCGACGTCGTCGACGGCCCGGAAGCCGTCGCGGCGCCGGAGGAAGTCGAAGCGAAAGGAGCCGTGTTCGGCGGCCAGCGCCGCCACCTGGACGTTCTCCAGCACGGTCATGTCGGGGAGATCGACGCCGTCTGGAACGACTTCGAGACGCCCTGCTGGACGATCTCGTGGGGCGGGCGTCCGGTGATGTCCTCGCCGTCGAACGCGACGCTCCCCGCCGTCGGCGCCAGCAGGCCGGTCACGAGGTTGATGAACGTCGACTTCCCGGCGCCGTTCGGGCCGATGATGGCGTAGGTCTCTCCCCGGTCGACCGAGAGGTCCACGCCGTCGACCGCGGTCAGCCCGCCGAACTCCTTGGTGAGATCGACCGTCTCCAGGATCGCCATCAGTCGTCACCCCCGGCGTCCTCCGCGGCCGTCCCGCCGGTCTCGGCGCCGCTCCTCCCGTCCCCGAACCGGTCGACGATCCGGCGACCGATCGCGCCGAAGACGCCGTAGATGCCGTCCGGGAAGAACCAGACGGTGAGGACGAAGGCCAGACCGAGCAGGAGGCGCCACTTCGATCCGATCTCCGCGCCGAACAGCGTGATGCCCGAGAGCACCAGCCGGATGTACTCGAACAGGGCCGCGCCGAACACCGGGCCGACGAGCGATCCGACGCCCCCGACCGCCGTCATGATGACGAAGTCCCCGGAGACGATCCAGTAGAGCGTCCCGTTGGGGTGGATGGTGAGGCCGCTCTTGTACAGCGCGTACAGGCCGCCGCCGACGCCGGCGAACACGCCGGAGATGACGAAGGCCATCAGCTTGTAGCGGAAGACGTTCAGGCCGACGAACTGCGTCCGGCGCTCGTTCTGCCCGAGCGCCCGGAAGATGAGCCCGTACGGCGACTTGATGATCCGGTGGGCCACGACGACGGCGAGGACGGCAAAGGTCGCCGTCAGCAGGTAGAGCAGGGTCGGGTGGGAGCCACGCGTGAGCGTGAGGAAGGGAAGCGGGGTGTCGATCGGAACCGAGCCCAACAGGGACACCTGCGTGACGTGCTGGAACGGCGTGTAGCCGTTGTCGCCGCCGGTGAGCCACGCGCCCGGCCCGAACGCGTAGTAGTAGAGCATCTGTCCGAACGTCAGCGTGAGCACGGCGAAGTAGACGCCCGAGCGACGGATCGAGAGGAACCCGATCGGCCACGCCAGGAGCGTCGCGGCGGCGGCCCCGACGAACACGGAGAGCAACGGGCTGGCGACGACGTTGCTCGAAAACAGCGCCGCGGCGTACGCCGCGGTGCCGAACAGCGCGGCGTGCCCGAACGACAGGAGCCCGGTGTAGCCGAGCAGGATGTTGTAGCCGATGACGACGATGCCGAACACGAGGACGAGCGTCGGGAGGCCGATGTAGCCGCCGAGGCTGACGCCGACGATCCCTTCGAGGGCGCCGAGCACGTCGATGAGGAAGAAGGGAAACAGGAGGACGCCGAGGATCGCCGCGAGCGCGACGACCCGCTCGCGGTGCCTGTGCCCGGCGAGGCGGTCGATCAGGTTTCCCTCCTCCTCGCTCGCCGCCGACCGATCGACGGCCGTGCCGCCGTCGCCGTGGGGGTCGTCGTCGCTCATTCGCCCACCTCGACGCTCCCGAACAGTCCCTCGGGGCGCACCAGCAGGAAGACGGCGACGAACCCGAACAGGACGATGTTGGCCCACTGGGAGGCGACGAACTGGACCGTGGCGAACACCATGCCGAGCAGAATGCCGCCGACGATGGCGCCGACGACGCTCCCGGCCCCGCCGACGACGATGGTGAGGAAGGCCGGCACCAGCGCGTTGTCCGTCCCGATCCCCGGCGCGACGTTGATGATGCTTCCCCCGACCAGCCCCGCGAGGCCCGCGAGCGCGGCCCCGAGCGCGAAGACGATGGCGTACGAGCGCGTGATCTCGATGCCGAGCAGTCGCACCATCTCCGAGTCGCGCGTCCCCGCCCGGACCACGAGCCCGAAGTCCGTCCGCTCGATGACCAGGTAGGTGAGCCCGATGATCAGGAAGGTGAGCGCGATGATGACGAGGCGCCAGCGGGGGAACGAACCCACGGCCGGGATGGTGATCGGTCCGGAGACGTCGAAGCCGAACATCACCGACGGCGCGTACGACGGGAACGGGTTCGCGCCGACGAGCTGTTTGACCAGCTCCTGGACGATGACCGCGAGGCCGAAGGTGATGAGCAACTGGTCGACCTCGGAGCGATCGTACAGCGGCCGAGCGATCACCCGCTCCATCAGCAGGCCGACCCCGAACATGATGATCGGGGTGAGCACGAGCGCGACCGCGAAGTCCAGCCCCAGCCCGAACGAGGACGGGTCGGCGACGACCCCGCGGAGGATCCCCTCCGAGAGCTGGACCTGCTTTGCGACCAGCAGGCCGATGTACGCGCCGAGCAGGTACAGCGCCCCGTGGGCCAGGTTCAGGAACTGGATGGTCCCGAGGATGATCGTCAGGCCGATGCCGAGCAGCGCGAAGATGGCCCCCTGCTGGAGTCCGGTCACGACGATGCCCGCTACGTCGACCACGGCCGACCTCCCCGCGTGCGTAGTTCAATCATGGTTTCTAATCTCGATGATCGCACATGGCGCTGTCGGTCCCCCGTCCGGTCTCGCGGACGGGACGTCCGAGGCCGGCCGCGTCCGCGACGCGCTACTGGGAACCGTAGGATCCCAGCTCACAGTTCGCTGCCGGTCCGGCGTCGCAGGCGTAGCCCGCGGTGTCCTTGCTGGTCCGGCCGACCACCTTCAGCAGCTTGCCACCCGACTGCTCGGACGGCTGTCGGCCCTGCACCACGAACACGTCGCGCATCGCCTGGTGGTCGCACTTCCGCGAGACGGCGTCGCCGACGCCCGTGAGGTTGTACTCCCAGTCCTCGAGTTGCTTGATGACCTGTGGCGGGTAGAACGTCCCCGCGCGCTCGACGGCCGCGGCGTACCGCATCACGGCGGAGTACGCCAGCCGGGCGGCGTACGACGGTGCCGTGCCGTGTTTGTCCCGGAAGGCCTTGGTGAACGCGTTGCCGTACTCGTCGTCCACCTGCCAGTTCCAGTCGACGGTGCCGTAGACGCCGCCGATGTCCTGTTTGGCGCTGTTGGCCGCGATCTTGTCGAACAGCGGGACGACGATCTCCATGTCCTGGTCCAGCCCGGCCTCGAAGGCGTCGGGGATGGAGTTGGCCGCGTCCGCGCCGAAGTGGATGAGCACGAGCACGTCGACCTCGTCGCGCGGGACGTCCTGCATGTACGAGGAGAAGTCGGAGGTCCCGACGGCGTCGGCACCGCCTTGACCTCGTGCCAGCCCTCCGCCTCCAGGAACTGCTTCATCGATCTGCGGTTCGACGTCCCCCAGGTGTAGTCGGCGTAGATCTGGTAGAAGTTCTTGTCCTCCCCGAACTCCTCTTTCAGGACGGGCGCCAGCGCCTTGCCCGTCATGTAGGCGTTGTGCATCTCCCGGAAGCCGTACCTGACACACTCGGCGCCCTGCGTGGCGTTCGAGTGGGTCAGACACGCCATGAACTGCACCTTCTCCTTCTGACACAGTTTCTGGACGGCGATGGCGACCGACGAGGAGACGCCGCCGGAGACCATGATGGCGTCGTCGCGCCGGATCATCCGCGAGGCCGACTCCTCGGCCTGTTTCGGGTCGGTGGCCGTGTCGCCCTCCACGGAGTCGACCGTCTTGCCGAGGATCCCCCCCGACGAGAGGTCGTCCCACATGTCGACCCAGCCGCCACCGTCGTTGAGGTGCTCTTTCGCCAGGTTGTACGCCTTCAGTTCGTCGTTCCCCTCCGACGCGTACGCCCCGGACTGTGGGACGTTGAATCCGAGCGTGACCGTGTCGCCCTGGATCGGGAAGTTCCCGATGGCGGGGTACTGGTCGCCGCCACCGCCACCGCCGCCACCGCCGCCGCCGGTGGTCTCTCCGCCACCGCCGCCACCGCCGCCACCCGAGCATCCGGCGAGGCCAGCGATGCCTGCGGCGCCGCCCGCTTTGATCACGTCCCGTCGCGTTGGTATGGTATTCCGACTCACAGCACGTGTCCTGGGGTGCCAGGATGTAATAAAACCCCTAGGTAATCGTGTTGAACGTTTAGACATATTCGGCCGCTCGGTCCGGCGGTCGGAGCGTCTCGGACGGGAAGAGTAGCGGCGACTTCGTCGATGCGCCGTGCTTCGGGTGCCGAATCGGGGTGCAACGGGGGTCGGTGCAGGCGTCACGCGAACGAGGGCGGATTCGAACCGCACTCACTCCGCTCGCTGTGCTCGCTCCGTTCCCTGGTTCGAATCGCGCCGTTTCCACTCCACCGACACGAACCGCTCGATGCGCTCGCGGTTGCGGTTGCGGTGTCGGCAGGAGTGGGTTGGGGCGGGAAAATTTCGCATCCCGCGTGAACTCTTCGCGGCGGTTCGCGGGCGGTTCGAGCCTTCTCACGGGGCTCCGTGAGACCAATGAGCACGGACCGAAGCGACCTCGACCCGATCGACCCGCGCACAGCCCAACAACTGTATCTCGACCA
>JBDGUC010000037.1:0-24518 GCA_042216285.1 Haloferacaceae archaeon | reverse complement strand
GGCGTAACACAAGGCTTATCAGCGTTTTCGCAGTCCGTTTTTCCGATGAGCGACGAGCAACGCGACGCGCCCTCCGTCGTCGACCTCCTGGCGGAGTGGTATCACGTCCCCGCGCTCCTGTCGATCATGGCCTTCATGCTCTGGCTCCGCCTCCAGAGCTACGGGAAGTTCATCTCCGACGGGACCGTCGTCTTCTCCGGCAACGACGCCTGGTATCACCTGCGACAGGTGCACTACACCGTCGCCCACTGGCCGGGGACGATGCCCTTCGACCCCTGGACGTACTTCCCGTACGGGACCAGCGCCGGCCAGTTCGGCACGCTCTACGACCAGGTCGTCGCCACGGTCGCCCTGCTGGTCGGCCTGGGACATCCCAGCGACGCGCTGGTCGCCAAGGTGTTGCTCGTCGCGCCGGCGGTCTTCGGGATGCTCGCCGCGGTTCCGGTCTTTCTGATCGGCCGGCGGATCGCCGGCCGCGGGGCCGGGCTCTTCGGCGTCGCGGTGCTCGCGCTCCTGCCCGGCACCTTCCTCCAGCGGACGCTCGTCGGCTTCGCCGACCACAACAGCGCCGAGCCGTTCTTCATGGGGATGGCGGTCGTCGGACTGATCGCCGCCTTCGCAGTCGTCGACCGCGAGCGCCCGGTGTGGGAACTGGTCGAAGCCGGCGACTTCGAGGAACTCCGTCGGCCGGCGATCTGGGCGGCGCTCGCCGGGGTCGCCACGGCGCTTTACATGTGGGTCTGGCCGCCGGGCATCCTGCTCGTCGGCATCGTCGGCGTCTACGTCCTGATCAAACTGACGAGCGACTACGTCCACGGCGTCTCCCCCGACCACGTCGCGTTCGCGGCGGCGGTGTCGATGGGCGTGACCGCAGTGCTGATGCTCGTCCCGCTGCAGTACGTGACGTTCGCCGGGGCGACCGACTACTCGCTCCTGCAGATCTTCATCCCGCTGAGCGTCGCGGTCGCGGCGATCGCGCTCGCCGCCCTCGCACGCGTCTGGGACGCCCGGGAGTTCCCGACGGCCGGCTATCCGGCGGTCGTCGGCGGGATCATCGTCGTCGGGCTCGGGGTGATCGCGGTCGCGCTTCCGGGCCTCTACGGCACCCTCACGACGAACTTCTTCCGGTTCGTCGGATTCAGCTCCGGCGCCGAGACGCGAACGATCGCCGAGGCCCAGCCATACCTCTCGCCGTCGAGTCTCCGCCAGCTGGGATACGTCGGCTCGAACGGCAACCTCAACCGCGTCGGTCGTCTGCTCTCCGACTACGGGTTCACCATCTTCACCGGCGTCGCGGCGGCGATCTGGCTGGTCGCAAAGCCGCTCGTGGAGGCGGACGACACGCGCGAGACGGGCTACGTGGTTGGCGGACTGGTGCTGATCGCGCTCGTCTATCTCGTCCCCGGCCCGGTCGGGACGATCGGTGACGCCCTCGGCGTCGTCCCCGAAATCGTGGGGCTCGCGGTCGTCGCGGCGCTGGTCGTCGGTGCGACGCTCCTCGCGCGCTACGACGCCGCCGATCTGTTCGTCCTCGTCTGGGCGGCGTTCATCACCTCCGCCGCGTTCACTCAGGTCAGGTTCAACTACTACCTCGCGCTGGTCGTCGCGGTGATGAACGCCTACCTGCTCGGCCAGGTGCTCGCCTACCTCGACCTGACCTCGCTCGTGGCCACGGTCCGGGAGATCGAGGGGTACCAGGCGCTGGTCGTGCTCGCGGTCGTCATGCTCGTCCTCACCCCCGGGCTCATCGTTCCGCTCCAGGTCCGGAGTACGGGGAACTCGCAGTTCGACCGTTCCACCACGGCCTGGCAGGCCGGCAGCCACGCGAGCCCGGGGTCCTACACGGAGTGGCACGGTAGCCTCACGTGGATGGCGACCCACACCCCGGCGGAAGGGAACTACGGTGGCGCCGGCAACGCCGACCAGCTCCCCTACTACGGACGCTACCACCGGACGGACGATTTCCAGTATCCCGAGGGGGCCTACGGCGTGATGTCCTGGTGGGACTACGGACACTGGATCACCGTCACGGGCCGGCGGATCCCCAACGCCAACCCGTTCCAGGGAGGCGCGACGGAGGCGGCGAACTACCTGCTGGCGCCGAACGCGACGCAGGCCGACCGGGTGCTCGCCAGCCAGTCGACCGAGGGGAATCAGACGCGGTACGTGATGGTCGACTGGCAGATGGCCACGCCGGGATCGAAGTTCGCCGCGCCGACCGTCTTCTACGACGCCCAGCCGAACGTTTCGAGCGGCGACTTCTATCGCCGGGTCTACGGGAGCAACTTCCGGACGAGCTTCCTGCTTCGCAAACAGCGGTTCTACGACAGCATGATGACCCGGCTGTACTACTATCACGGGAGCGCTCAGGATCCCAAGCCGGTCGTCATCGACTGGGAGAGCCGACAGGCCCGGACGCGGGCGGGCAAGACGGTCACGGTACGGACCGCCCCGAGCGGCAACCAGTCGATCGTCAGGCAGTTCAAATCCATGCGGGCGGCGCGCGCGTACGTCCGGAACGACTCCACCTCGCAGATCGGCGGCGTCGGCGGCCTCCCCTCCGAGCGGGTGCCGGCGCTGAAACACTACCGGATGGTGCAGGCCAGCGAGACGTCCGCGATGAACCAGACCCAGTATCTCCGCATCCTCCAGGGCACCGCCCGGACGACGCGGATCTCGCCGAAATACCTCACGCCCTCGCCGCCGTCGTACGTGAAGACGTTCCAGCGGGTGCCGGGCGCGACGCTCCACGGGACCAACGCCCTCCCCAACGCCACCGTGACCGCCAAGGTCGAGATGCGGGTGCCGAGTCAGAACACGACGTTCAACTACAGCCAGCAGACGACCGCGAACGCCGACGGCGAGTTCACCATGACGCTCCCGTACGCGACGACCGGCTACGACCAGTACGGGCCCGCCGACGGCTACACGAACGTCTCGGTCCGCGCGGTCGGCCCATACGACGTCAGCGGCGGGGCGACGCTCCAGGGACGGAACGTCACCAGCGCGTCCGGATCGGCCGAGGTCCCCGAGGGCAAGGTCGTGGGCGCCGAGGACGGCGCCGTCAGCGTCGACCTGAACCGCACCAGCCAGCCGCTCTTCGGCGGCAACAACAGCGCCATCCAGATCAACGGTGGCAACTCCTCGTCGGGGAACGCCTCGTCGGGGAACGCCTCGGACCTGGCTGGCCCCTCGCCGGCTTCGATCGACGCCGGTCGGGGCGACTCCGGCCGCTCCGGTGCCCCCGGCGGTCCCGGCGCTGACTCCGGCTCCGGCTCCGGCTCCGGCTCCGGATCGGGGTCGGGGACGAGCGCGCTCGCCGCACTCGTCCCGGCGCTCGTCCCGGCGGCCGAACCGGCGGCCCGGTCCGCCTGACCCCGATGGACGACGGAGGCGGGGACGGACGGGGGCGAGCGCGGAACCGCGAGTGGTTCGGGACCTACCTCCGGGGCGTCTGCATGGGCGCCGCGGACGCCGTCCCCGGCGTCTCCGGCGGAACGATCGCGCTCATCACGGGGATCTACGAGCGCCTGATCGCGGCGGTGACGGCCGTCTCGCCCGAACGGGTCGTCAGCGTCCTCGCGGCGCCGCTTCCCGGCCGTCGCGCGGCCGCCCGCAGGGCCTCCAGCGAGATGGACGTCGCCTTCCTCGCGTCGCTGGTCGCCGGCATCCTGACCGCCGTCGTGATCGTCACGCGGCTGATCGCCCGCGCGCTCGCGGCCTACCCCGTCGAGACGTTCGGCCTCTTTTTCGGCCTCATCGGGGCGTCGGCGGTCGTCCTCTACCGGGAGGTGTCGGTCGACACGCCCGGTCGCGTCGCGGCGGTCCTCCTGGGGTTCGCCGTCGCCTTCGTCGCCTCCGGGCGGGCGAGTGCCGCGCTCGGCTCCGGCCCGGCCGCGACCGTCGTCGCCGGCGCCGTGGCCGTCAGCGCGATGATCCTGCCCGGCATCTCCGGCTCGCTCCTCCTGCTCGTCCTCGGCCAGTACGAGCGACTCGTCGGCACGCTCCGCGCGTTCGTCGACGCGCTGATCGCGCTCCCCCACCAGGGGGTCGGTCCGGTCGTCGACCCCGGCGTGACGGTCGCGGCGTTCGTCCTCGGGGCGGTCGTCGGCCTCGTGACGGTCGCCCACGGGGTCCGTCGCGCGCTCGACCGCCGGCCGCAGGCGACGATGGCCTTCCTCGTGAGCCTCGTGGTCGGCGCCCTCCGCGCGCCCGTCGTCCGGGTCGGCGCGGACCTCTCCGGCGGCTGGACGCCCGTCGTCGTCGCCACGTTCGCCGTCGCGGCCCTCGTCGGGGCGGTCGTCGTCGCCCTCGTCGACCGGGCGACGTGACGTGCGCCCCGCGCTACTCGCGTCGGCCGACACAGACGAACGTCTCCGGCCGGCTCTCGGCTCGCTCGACCGCGAAGCCGTGATCGAGGTGGTGGCCGACCGCGTCGCCGAGGTCGTAGCGCTCCGCCCGCGGCGGCCCCTCCGCGCCCTCGCCCTCTGCCGACCAGTCGACCGTCACCAGCCGACCGCCGGACCGGAGGGTCCGGGCCAGTTCCTCGAAGGCGTCGTCGTCGGCGAACTCGTGGTAGGTCATCGTGGAGAACGCACAGTCGAGGCTCCCGTCGGCCAGCGGCAGGTCCGCGACCGCCGCGGTCACGAGTTCGACGGTCTCCGGAACGCCCTTCTCCCGGTAGCGGTCGTGCATCTCGGCCTGGACGTCGACGGCGTAACACCGCGCGACGCGGGGCGCGAGGTCGTCCGTGTAGAATCCCGTCCCGCTCCCGAGGTCCGCGAGCACCATCTCCTCGTGTGGCGCGATCAGGGCGTGGAGTTCGGCCATCGAGCAGTGCCGGTAGCGCCCCTCGTCTTCGAGAACCCCCGCGCGCTCCGGGTCGAACGTGTGAAATCCCACGGTCGCCGGTCGACGCGCCGAGACATAAAGCCGTGGAGTCAGGGTTATATGGTTCGCCCGCCGCCTCCCCGTATGGGAGTCCAGTTCCGGACGCCGAGCGAGCGCACCTGCGAGCGCTGCGGCCGCAAGGAGGAGTGGGACGCGGACGCGGAGCGCTGGGGAGTCGAGCGGCAGGGGGACGAACCGGTCGTCGGAAACGTCTTCTGTCTCCACGAGTGGGACATCAACGGCTCGTTCCTTCCGATCGAGAACCCGGAGTCGGATTCCTCCCACGAGTGACCTCGTGGACGTTCTTCGAGTCCCCGTGATCGTCCCCGAGTGAGCGTCTGCGCCGGAGCGCTGTGCGTGGGGACCGCCCCGCCTCGCCCCGTCGCCGCCCTCTCCCCCTCCTCCCGGACGCCGACCACAACGCCGATGCCGACGGGCGACGATCCGGGCGCATGGTCACCGTCTACGTCACCGCACCGGCGGACGCGGCGGGCGACGTCGCGCGAACGCTCGTCGACGAGCGTCTCGCGGCCTGCGTCAACCGGGTCCCGTGTCGATCGACCTACCGCTGGGAGGGCGAGGTCCACGAGGACGAGGAGGTGATCCTGCTCGCCAAGACGACCGCCGACCGGGCCGACGCGCTGGTCGAGCGGGTCCTCGCGCTCCACCCGTACGACGTCCCCTGCGTCGAGCGGTTCCGGGAGACGGACGTCGAGGCGGCGTTCGCGGACTGGCGGGCGGCGGCGGTCGCCCCCGAGTGATTCGCCTCAGCGGACCGCGTCGAGCGCGGCGAGCGTGCCGTCCATCCGGTCGGCGTCCAGCACCGTGTCGGCCGCCGCGCGCGCCGCGTCGTCCGCGTTCCCGACCGCGAAGGACCGTCCCGCGACCGCGAACGTCGAGGCGTCGGTCTCGCTGTCGCCCACCGCGACGAACGCCCCGGGGTCGAGGCCGAGCGCCGCCGCCGCCGTCCGGAGTCCCTCGCCCTTCTGGACGCCGGGCGACTTCACGTGGTAGGCGTAGCCGCTGTCGACCAGATCCAGCCCGTACTCCTCGACGACGGCCCGAAGCAGGGCCGCGTCGGCGTCGAGGCTGATCGCCACCTCGGTCTCGCGCCACCGGTTGACGAGGTCGGCGTTCCCCCACCCGAGCGATCCGCCGCGGGCCTCGAACGCCGCGACGGCCTCGCGGATCCGCTCCGGATCGCCGGCGTAGGTCACCTCGTCGTCGACCAGCACGACCCCGCCGTTCTCCGCGATCACGCGCTCGGGCAGGCCCAGGAAGTGCGCGAGGGCGACGGGATACGGGAAGGCCTTGCCCGTGGCGAACACGACGGGGGCGTCCCACGCCGGCAGGACCTCGAAGACCCGCGGATCCACGTGTTCGGCCTCGGTCGTGAGGGTGCCGTCGATGTCGAGGGCGAGGGGCGGAACCATGGCACGGATCGTGGCCGGCCCGCCAAGGGCTTTGTCGTTGGCGGCGCCTCCCCCGGACGGGGACCGTACCTTGATGCCCGCGCCCGCCGTGTCCCGGGTATGTGCGGCCGAACGTCGCTCTTTGCGGCCCGGCGGGATCTGGAGGCGCAGTTCGACGCGACGGTCGTCGCCGACGGCGGCTACCGGCCGCGATACAACGTCGCGCCCGGCGCCCCTCTGGAGGTCGTCACGAACGACGCGCCCGACGAGATCGACCGGTACCGCTGGGGTCTCGTTCCGTCGTGGGCGGACGACCCCGGGGAGGGGATGATCAACGCCCGCGCCGAGACCGCCGGCGAGAAGCGGGCATTCCGGGACGCCTGGGAGTCGCGCCCCTGTCTCGTCCTCTCGTCGGGATTCTACGAGTGGCGGTCGAGGGACGGCGGACCGAAGCGCCCCTACCGGATCTACCGGTCGGACGCGCCGGCGTTCGCCATGGCCGGCCTCTGGGAGGTCTGGGAGGGGGACGACCGGGAGGTGCCCTGCGTCACGATCCTGACGACCGAGCCGAACGACCTGCTCCGACCGATCCACGACCGGATGCCCGTCGTGCTCCCGGCCGGTGACGAGGGGACGTGGCTCGCCGCCGATCCGGCCGACCGCGCGGAGATGTGTCGGCCGTATCCGGACGACGACCTCGACGCCGACGAGGTCTCGACGCGCGTCAACGACCCCGGCAACGACGACCCGTCCGTGATCGATCCGCCGGCCCACGAGCAGTCCGGACTCGGCGACTTCGGCGACGGCTGACGGCGGCCCCACGGTTCACCCGTCGCCCTCGACCGGCGCCGCCCACGCGAGACGCAGTTGCGCCGGCGTGTCGACGAAGGCCAGTCGGGAGCCGTCCGTCTCCACCTCGACGCTCGTCGGGGTCGGGAGCCGTATGCGCTCGCCGTCGACCTCGATCGTCAGTCCGTCCGCGTGGGCGAGATACCCGTCGAGCAGCCGGAGCCGTTCGATCACGTCCTCGTCGGAGAACTCGCCGGTCGAGAGCGACGGCCGAACGCCGCCCACGACGGGGCGGAGCGAGACGTCGACGCTCCGGTTGGTCAACACCGCGTTGAGCGCCGCGCCGACCAGTATCACGAGGCCGCTGAAGTAGAGCCACGTCAGGAAGACGAGGATGGCGGCGAGCAGGCTCTGCCGGGGCGAGCGACTGCTGACCGCGATGTAGATCCGAAAGAGCGTCTGGAAGGAGGTGAGGCCGACCGCCGCGAACACCGCCCCCGGAACCGCCTCGACGGGGTGCATCCCCTCCTCGTCCGGGAAGACGTAGTACATCGGGAAGAGCACGACCGTCAGTCCGGCGACGAGGACGAGTCGCTGGACGATCCAGCCGCCGGGGATCGCCGAGAGGCCGCCGAGTCGCGTCTCGGCGAGCGACCCGACGACCACGGCGAGGGCGACCGTGATCAGAACGACGACGCCGTCGAGCATCTGGTCGGCGAAGCCGTTCGCCGCGCTCGACTCGTAGATGTCCGAGAACGCCGTGTCCAGGCCGCGGAAGATGCGGAGCGTCCCCCAGACCAGCAGGACGCCCCCGAGGACCGAGACGCCCGTCGTTCCGTTCGTCGCGCGGAGTTCGGTGACCAGCGCCTGGCCCGCGCCGGGGGTCAGCACGGCCTCGGTCAGCGCGACGAGGCCCGCCTGGAGCGTGGTCGAGCCGAGCGCGTTGATCGCCGCGAGGACGAGCAGGAGCAACGGCAACAGCGAGACGAACGCGTGATAGGCGATGCTGCCCGCCATGAACGTCACCCGCTCGGTTCGTATCTCGTGGATCAGTGCCCGAAGAACCTCGACGACGCGGTCCCGCGTCGGGAGCATACCGGGCCCAGGGGATGCCGGTATCTAAACCGAGCGCCCCGACGAGTCGGATCGGCCCGCGGTCCCGTCCGCCGGTGCCCGGGCGTCGAACGCGGTCACGAGTCGGTCGAGGTGGGCGGGGTCGTCGGCCCGGGCGAGCGGTTCGTCGGCGGTCCGGCAGGGCGCGTCGACGGCGAGGCGCGCACAGACGCGGTCGGCCGCCGCCTCGGCCATCAGCCGGTGGGTGGTGAGCTTTCCGCCGACGACGCTGAGGAGCCCCTCGGCGCCCTCGTCGGCGTGATCGAGCACGGCGAACCCCCGCGAGACGTCCCGCTCGTCGGCCGCCGTCCCGGGTTCGTACAGCGGTCGCACGCCCCAGTAGGTCCGTTCGACGGGCGCGTCCGCGAGCGCCGGCACCATCGCCGCACACTCCGCCACCGTTCGCTCGACCTCCCAGTCGGCGGTCCGGAAGTCGTCCGGGTCGTCGACGGCGACGCTCGTCGTCCCCAGGATCGCCCCGTCCCCGCGTGGAACGACGATGTCGCCGTCGGCGGGCGGGCGACACCGGTTCACGACCGGACCGATCCCGCCGTACTCGACCGCGACCATCGCGCCGCGGGTCGGGCGAAGCGGGACGCTCGCGCCGGCCAGCCCCGCCACCCGGTCGGCCCACGGCCCCGCGGCGTTCACCACCGTCCCGGCCGAGATCCGCGCGTCGAGCGACCCGTCGACCGTGACGCCGGTGACGGCGCCGCCGCTCGTGGTCACCTCGGACACGGGTGCGTCGAGGTGGATCGTCGCGCCGCGGTCGCTGGCGTCGGCGGCCGTCGCCGCGACCAGCCGGGCGGGCGAGACCACGGCGTCGGGCACCCGGAACGCCCGCCGCGCGTCGTCGGCGAGGCCGGGGATCCGTTCGCGTGCCTCCGCGACCGGCGTCGGGTCGGCGTCGATGCCACAGTTCCGACAGGCGGTCAGCTTGCGCTCGGCGTAGTCGGGGTCGTCGCCGTCGAGCGAGACGAAGAGGCCGCCGGTCTCGCGGACGCAGGCGCCGGCGATCGACCGGACCCGCCGGTTCTCGGCGATGCACTCGCGCGCGTCGGCGGGATCGGACTCGGCGTAGCGCGCGCCGCTGTGGAGCACGCCGTGGGAGCGGCCGGTCGTCCCCGCCGAGAGGCCGTCGCGCTCGACGAGGTGGACGTCCACGCCCCGCATCGCCAGGTCGCGGGCCGTCGCCACGCCGGTCGCGCCGCCCCCGATCACCACCGCGTCCGCCGTCAGGTCGAACACGCCCGTCACTCGTCGGTGGCGGGGATCAATCCTTCCCTCGCCGCGAACGGCGATCCCGGGATCGTCGACTCAGACGCCCGTGGGCGACTCCTCGCGGCCGGTCAGTTGGTCGGGCACCAGCCGGTAGAACTCGAACTCCACCTCGCGGGAGGGCTTGCCGAAGATGTCGACCAGCGGGATCCGGACGCGGTCGAGTCCGTCGAGCGTCTCGGTGGCGATCGCGTCGTCGGTCGTCGCCTCCAGTCGACCCCGGGCGACGACGCTCCGCCAGGTCCCCGCCTCCGATCGGTAGGTCACGAACGAGACGGGTCGGTCGTCGAGGTCGCCCTTCTCGCTTTCCTCCCCGACCGCCAGCCGGAAGTAGAAGGTCGAATCCGTCGCGTCGTAACCGTACGACACCGGGATCGAGTGTGGGGGGTCCTCCGCCGTCGTCGAGAGGGAGACGACGCCGGTCCCGCCGTTTCCCAGGAACTCGTCGCGCTCGTCGTCGTCCATCGTCACCGCCTCCTGGTCGCTCATGTCTGCCCCCTACGCCGGGAAGCACATTAACGGCTGGGAGCGTTTCGGCCGCCGCGGCCGCGGCCCCTGCGATCCGAAGCCTCATGTGGACCGTGGGCCTGAGATCGGTCGATGCACCTCGGAGTCGTCGGGAGCGGCTACGTCGGGACGACGCTCGCGGCCTGTCTCGCCGACGTGGGCCACGACGTGACCGCCGTGGACGTGGACGAGTCGATCGTCGAGACGCTTTCGGCCGGCCGGACGCCCGTCGAGGAACCCGGCCTCGACGACCTGATCGCGGCCCACGCCGGCGGACGTCTCCGGGCGACGACCGACTACGCCGACCTCCGGGACGCGGCGCTCGTCTTCCTCGCGCTCCCGACGCCCTCGCGCGCGGACGGGAGCGTCGACACCGACTACGTGGCGGCCGGCGCGCGCTCGCTCGCGCCGGTGCTGGCGGACGCGACGGTCGACCATCCGGTCGTCGTCGTCAAGAGCACCGTCGTCCCCGGCACCACCGAGGACGTGGTGGCGCCGGCGCTGTCGTCGGCGGGTGCGACCGTGGGCGCGGACGTCGGCCTCGCGGTCAACCCCGAGTTCCTGCGCGAGGGAAGCGCCGTCGACGACCTCCGCGACCCCGACAAACTCGTGTTCGGCACCGACGGCGACGACCGGTCGCTGGAACGGCTCCGGGCCGTCTACGCGCCGCTGATCGAGCGGACCGATCCGCCGGTCGTCGAGACGGGGCTCCGCGAGGCCGAACTGATCAAGTACGCCAACAACGCCTTCCTGGCGACGAAGGTCTCGCTGATCAACGAGATCGGCAACGTCTGCAAGGAGTACGGGATCGACGCCTACGAGGTGGCGCGCGCGCTCGGGCTGGACGACCGGATCTCCGGGCAGTTCCTGCGGAGCGGGCTCGGATGGGGGGGGTCGTGTTTCCCGAAAGATCTCGCCGCGCTGATCGCGGCCGCCCGCGAGGCCGGCTACGATCCCGAACTCCTGTCGGCCGCCGTAGCCGTCAACGACCGCCAGCCCGACCGCCTGCTCGGCCTGGTCGACGACCACGTCGACGTCGCCGGCGAACGGGTGGCCGTCCTCGGCCTGGCGTTCAAGCCCGGCACCGACGACGTGCGCAACTCGCGGGCGCTCGACGTGATCGCCGGCCTGCGCGAGCGGGGGGCCGCGGTCGTCGCGTACGATCCCGTCGCGGCCGACAACGCGCGCGAGGCGATCCCGGCGGGCGAGTCCGGGGTCGCGTACGCCGCGTCGGCCGCCGCGGCCCTCGACGGAGCGGTCGCGGCCTGCGTCTGCACCGACTGGCCGGAGTTCGCCGACCTCGACGAGGAGTTCGATGCGATGGCGACCCCGGTCGTCGCCGACGGACGGCGGGTCGTCGAGCGCCGGGAGGGAATCGTCTACGAGGGGCTCACGTGGTGACGCGCCGGGTGGGGAGCCCCCCCGCGTGACTACCGGTCCGGACGCCTACGTCGCCTCCCGTTCGGTCGCCAGCCGCCGGAGCCCGATGGTGACGGGCACGTCCTCGACCTCCCACTCCTCGACGAGGTCGAAGTCGGCGCCTCCGTCGAGGTCGTCCTCCACGAACGCCGCGGTCCGGGTCTCGCTGGCGATGTGGTCGCGGTGGTCGTCCACGAGGGCGGCCACCCGATCGTCGTCGACCTCGATGGCGGTGTGGATCGGCTCGTCGACGGCGAGGTCGAGCCGTTTGCGCATCTCCTGGATCCGCCGGACCACGTCGCGGGCGTACCCCTCGGATTCGAGGTCCTCCGTGAGGGTCGCGTCGACGTAGACGGTGCCCCCCTCGGTCGGTCGGTCCGCGTCGTCGTCCGCATCGACGCCGGCGAACGCCGCTCCCTCCACGTTCTCCGGGGGCTCCGCGTGGAAGGCGACCATCGACCCGTCGAGTTCGTAGAGGTCGCCGTCGACGGTCACCGAGAGCTCCCCGTCCTCGAACTCCGCGCGGGTCGCTCCCTCGACGGCGCGCATCACGTCCTGCGCGTCGGCGCCGAAGGCCGGTCCGATCGCGTCCATCCGCGGCTCGGCGACCTCGACCAGTTCGTCGAACGCCTCGACGACGACCACCTCGCGGGCGTTCGTCCGGTCGGCGAGCAGGTCGGCGAGTCGCTCGACCGACCGGCGCACCGCCGGGTCCTCGCTCTCGACGACGACCCGCGAGACGGGCCACCGGAGCTTTCGGCCGGCCCGCTGGCGCGCGCTCGCCGCCGCCTCCTCGACGTTTCGCAGGACGGCGACGTCGTCTTCGAGTTCGGGGTCGCGGAGGGCTCCGTCGGCCTCCGGGGCGGAAAGCTGGTGGACGGTCGTGGCGGTGCCGTCGAGGCGCTGGTACATCCGCTCGGCGACGTAGGGGACGAAGGGGGCCGCGAGTCGGATCGCCTCGTCGAGCACCGTCGCCAGCGTGGCGTAGGCGCCGCGCTTGGCGGCGCTGTCCTCCTCCTCCCACATCCGCTCGCGGACGGCCTTCACGTAGAACCGCGAGACGTCCTCGATCAGGAAGTCGAACAGCGCGTTCAGCGCGTCGTGGACGGCGTACTCCTCCCAGGCCGCGGCCATCTCCGCCTCCGTCGACTGGAGCCGCGAGAGGACCCACTCGTCGACGCGTTCGAGGTCGCCGTCGGCGAGGTCGGCCGTGGCCGGGTCGTAGCCGTCCAGGTCCATGTAGGAGAGGGGGAACCGGAAGACGTTCCAGACGACGTTGAGGTCGCTCCGGGTGTCGGCCAGCCCCTCCCACTCGAAGGCGAGGTCCGCGCCGTGCTGGTCGTGGCCCAGGAGGTACGCCCGGAGCGGGTCGCGGCCGTACTCCTCGATGGCCTCCTGTGGCGTGACGATGTTGCCGAGCGACTTCGACATCTTGCGCCCATCGCTGTCGTTGGCGAAGCCGTGCATCACCACCTCCTCGTAGGGAATCCGCCCGAGCGCCGCGGTCCCCATCCCCAGTTGCGACCAGAACCACCCCCGGGTCTGGTCGTGGGCCTCGACGATGAGGTCCGCGGGCCAGAGTTCCTCGAATCCGCCGGTCTCGGACGGGTAGTCGAGCGTCCCCCACGTCGCCACCGAGGAGTCGATCCAGACGTCGAAGACGTCCGGGACGCGCTCGTAGGTGACGCCGTCCTCGGTGATCGTCAGCGGGTCCACCGACGGCCGGTGGAGGTCGACCTCGCCCGGATCGATCGACTGGTCGACGCGCTCGGCCAGTTCCTCCCGCGTGCCGATCACGATGGCGTCGTCGGCGTCGTAGTCGTCGGCGTCGGCGGGCACCCAGATGGGGAGGGGGATCCCCCAGTAGCGCTGGCGCGAGACGTTCCAGTCCGGGGCGTCCGCGACGAAGTTCCTGAACCGGTTGTCCCGCGCCCACTGGGGGTGCCACTCGCTGTCGTCGATGTTCTCCAGTAGCTCCTCTTTGATGTCGGTGACCGTGATGAACCACTGGTCGGTGGCGAGAAAGACGATGTCGGTGTCGCACCGCCAGCACTGGCCGTAGCGGTGGCGAGTGTGTCCCTCGGACAGCAACAGCCCTTTCTCGCGCAGGTCGGCGATGATCCGGTCGTTCGCGTCGCGGACGAACGTGCCCGCGTACTCGCCGGCGGCGGCCGTGTAGGTGCCGTCGGGGGCGACGGGCGAGAAGACGTCGAGGCCGAGTTCCCGGCCGCGCTCGAAGTCCTCCTGGCCGTGGCCGGGCGCGGAGTGGACCAGGCCCGTGCGGTCGGCCTCGACGTAGTCGGCGGCGTAGACCTGGAGGGCCCCCTCGAAGGCCGGGTGGTCCGGTACCTCCGCTGCGAGCGGGTGGTCGTAGCGCCAGCCGACCATCTCCGCGCCCGCGAACTCGTCGAGTACCTCGTAGTCCTCGTAGCGCCCCTCGCGGAGCACCTCCTCGACGCAGGGCTCGGCGAGATAGAGGACGTCGGCCGTGCCGTCCCTCGTGGCCCGGACCTCCTGGTAGGTCATCTCGGGATCCACCGCGACGAAGGTGTTCGCGGGGATGGTCCAGGGGGTGGTGGTCCAGACGACGAGCGACCCCTCGCGGTCCCGGAGCGGGAAGCGGACGTAGATCGAGGGGGATTCGATCTCGTGGTATTCGACCTCGTTGTCCGCGATGGCGGTCTCGCAGCGGGGACACTGGTTGATGGCGCGCTTGCCCCGCTCGACGAGGCCCCGGTCGTGGACCCTGGCGAAGGCCCACCACGCCGCCTCCATATACTCCGGCGAGATGGTCCGGTACGGGTTCGACCAGTCCATCCAGGCCCCGATGGACTGGAAGTCCTCGTCCATCTTTTCGCGATTCGACTCCGCGAACGACTTGCACTCCTCGATGAACGCCTCGACGCCGTAGGACTCGATCTCCTTCTTGCTCTCGAAGCCCAGTTGCTCCTCGACTTTCACCTCGATCGGCAGGCCGTGCATGTCGTAGCCCGGCCGGTCGCAGACGTCGTGGCCGGTCATCCGCTCGTGGCGGATGATCGCGTCCTTCAGGGTCTTGTTCCAGGCCGTCCCGAGGTGCATCTGCCCCGAGGTGTACGGCGGGCCGTCGACGAAGAAGAAGGCGGGGTCGTCGGCGTGGGCCTCGACCGCCGTCTCGTAGGCGTCGTGGTCGTCCCAGTAGTCCCCGACGGCGGCCTCGACCGCCGCGGGGTCGTACCGGTCGGATACCTCGTCCGCGTCGGCGTCCATATCCGACCCTTTCGCCCGGCGCATATCAAAACGGTGGTCGGCCGACGGGGGCCGTTCCCGCGTCGCCCGGCCGCTCGGCCGCCGCCGGCGCTCAGAAGTCCGGGAGGTCGTCGGGCGCCTCGAACTCCGTCTCCCAGTCGATGTACTCCTCTTTCAGCACCTCGCAGACGATCTGTCCGAGTTCGGTCAGCCCGGCGTTGATCGACGAGACCGTCGACCACGAGTCCAGGTCCGGGTGGAGGTCGCGGCGTTTCCAGTCCTCGGGGAGTCCCGGGGCGTGGTAGCCCACGCGGTCGGCGAAGGCGTCCCAGAAGAAGTCGAACCGCTCGACCAGGCCGAGGTCCTCGACGATCCGCCACGCCTCGGGGGTCATGGCGGTGTCGGCCGCCCACCGCTCGAAGGCCTCCTCCCAGGCGCCCTCCGCGAGGAACGTCGACAGTTCCTCGCGCCGGTAGTCGTCGGGCCCCCCGACGTCGGCGTCCTCGTACTCGCCGGGATCGACCGCCGACAGCTCCGGCGGAGCCGGCGGCTCCACGTCGAGGCTCATGCCCGTCCGTCGGACGCGAGCGACCAAAAGGCTACGGGACGGGGACGACGGCTTCGTCCGATTCCGCCGCCCGCCGGCCACCGCGGCTAGTAGTGCCAGGGGAACGCCGAGAAGTCCGGCTCGCGGCCCGCCAGGAAGGCGTCGCGGCCCTCGGCGGCCTCGTCGGTCATGTACGCGAGCCGGGTCGCCTCGCCGGCGAACACCTGCTGGCCGACCAGACCGTCGTCCGCCAGGTTGAACGCGAACTTGAGCATCCGCATCGCGGTGGGGGACTTGCCGGCCATCGTCTCCGCCATCGACAGGGCCCGCTCCTCTAGCTCCTCGTGGGGGACCACCTCGTTGACCATCCCCATCTCCTTCGCCTCGTCGGCGTCGTAGGTCTTCCCGAGGAAGAACACCTCGCGGGCGCGCTTCTGACCGATCTGTCGGGCCAGGTACGCCGAGCCGAATCCGCCGTCGAAGGAGGCGACGTCGGGGTCGGTCTGGAGGAACCGTGCGTGCTCCGCGCTCGCTATCGTGAGGTCACAGACGACGTGGAGCGAGTGTCCGCCGCCGACCGCCCAGCCCGGGACGACGGCGACGACGGGTTTCGGCGTGAACCGGATCAGCCGCTGGACCTCCAGGACGTGGAGGCGGCCGGCCTCGGCCTTCCGGACGAGCGGATCGTCGGCCTCGTCGGCCTCGTCGTCGCCGCGGTACTCGTAGCCCGATCCGCCACGCACGGACTGGTCGCCGCCGGCCGAGAACGCCCAGCCGCCGTCCTTCGGCGAGGGGCCGTTGCCGGTGAGGAGCACACAGCCCACGTCGGCCCGCTTGCGGGCGTGGTCCAGCGCCGCGTGGAGTTCGTCGACCGTGCCGGGCCGGAAGGCGTTTCGCACCGCGGGCCGGTCGATGGCGATCCGGACCGCCGGCACGTCCGTCGCCCGGTGGTAGGTCACGTCGTCGAACTCGTCGGTGACGGCCTCCCACCGATCCGGGTCGAACAGCTCCGAGACCATACCGCGGGGACGACCGGGCGGCACGAGAGCTTTCGGGTCACTCGTCGACCGGTTCGTCCGCCCCGTCGGCGTCCACCGCCGCCCGGATCGCCCGCAGGTCGGCGCGCGCCTCGCGGAGCCAGGCCGCCGCGCGAACCAGCGGCCCCCGCGGGCCGGTCGTCCAGGCGACGAGGACCAGCGTCTCCGCGAGCAGGAGGCCGACGAGGGGGCGCGTGGCGACGACGACCGCGTACGCGAGGGCCAGAAGCGCCAGCGCGCCCACGATCCGCGCCCGGGTCGAGCCCGTTTCGGCGACGAACCGCCCGACGCCGCGGCGCGCTGGCACCCAGGCCAGCAGCCAGGCGAGGCCGGCGGCGAGGGCGCCGAGGAGGAGTTCGGCCGCGATCAGGGTCGCGTACGCGATGATCGACAGGACGACGAGGCCGGTGGCGAGTCGAGCGCGCGTGGAGGGCACGGCGGCGACGACGACTCCGGGTCACGTACCGTTTTCCGTTCGTCGCTCACTCCCCGAGGTCGTCCACGACCCGCGCCTTCAGGCGCTCGCGGGTCCGGTGGCTCGCCTCGGCGTCGAAGGACGCCGCGAGCACCTGCGATCCGTCCGCCGCGACGGCGTCGGCGTAGGCCTCCCGGAAGTCGTCCGGATCGACCCGCCGGAAGTCGAGGCCGTAGAGGTCGCCGGTCGGCGAGAAGTCCAGGCCGTGGGGCGTCTTGAACCACCCGGTGAACGGCGGGTCGAACTCCTCGATGGGCAGGGCGTGGAAGATGCCGCCGCCGTCGTTGTCGATCAGGACGACGGTCGCGTCCACCTCACACCGGTCCAGCGCGAGCAGGCCGTTCATGTCGTGGTAGTACGCCAGGTCGCCGACCACCAGCGTGAGGTCGTCGGTCGTGGCGCTGCCGGCACCGAGCGCCGTCGAGACGATTCCGTCGATGCCGCTCGCTCCCCGGTTGCCGAGCGCCGTGAGCGCCGACGTCGAGGGGCGCGCGAACCGGTCGAGGTCCCGCACGGGCATGCTGTTCGAGACGAAGATCGTGGAGGGTTCCGGGGCGAGGTCGGCCACGTCGGCGAGGACGCGGCCCTCGAAGGACTCCTCGACCGCGTCGACGGCCGCCCAGTGGGTCGCCTCGGCGTCCGTCCAGCGGTCGATCCACGACGCGGCCGGGGCCGTCGCGACCAGGCGGGCGACCCGGCCGGCCAGCCGCGACGGGTCGGCGACGACGAGGTCGGTCGCGGCGAACTCGGCCTCGCGCCACCCGCCGGCGGGGTCGACGACGAACTGTCGGGCGTCGACGCGGGCAAGATATTTCCGGAGCGGCTTCGAGGTGGGCGAGGCGCCGACGCGGACCACCACCTCGGGGTCGGGCCAGTCGGCGGTGACGGCGGGGTCGAGGAAGCCGTCGTAGCCGCCGACGACCGTCGTCACGCGGCCGTGGCCGCCAAAGCGGAGTCCCGAGAGCGGATCCGCCAGGACCGGGAAGCCGGTGGCGTGGGCGAGCGCCGTCAGCGCGTCGGCGTCGAGCCCCGGCGGGTCGGCCGGTCCGGCGACGAGCAACCCCCGGTCGACCGCGAACGCCTCGGCGAGCGCGCGGACGCGGTCCTCGTCGAGCGTCGGCGTCCCGCCCTCGGCCCGCACGAACGGGTCGTCGCCGCGGCCCGCGGCGGCGAGCGGATCGAGGTCCGGCGGCACGTCGCCCTCGACCGGCGTCGGTTCGAGCGGCTTGCGAAAGGGGAGGTTGAGGTGGACCGGCCCCGCCGGCGTCCCGGTCGCCTCGGCGAGCGCGCGGGCGACGGTCGTCCGGAGCGACCGGAGCTTTCGGGCGTCGGCTTCGGGTTCCGCGACGTCGCGGTACCACCGGACGGCGTCGCCGTAGAGCTTCTCCTGGTCGATCGTCTGGTTGGCCCCGCTGTCGCGGAGTTCGGGCGGCCGGTCGGCGGTCAGGAGGAGCATGGGCACCCGGGCCTGGCTCGCCTCGACCACCGCGGGATGGAAGTTCGCCGCCGCCGTGCCGGAGGTCGAGACCAGGGGCGTGGGATCGCCCGTCCGGCGGGCCCGTCCGAGGGCGAAGTAGGCGGCCGACCGCTCGTCGAGGTGCGAGAACGCGCGCACGTCGGCGTGCTCGGCGACCGCGACCGACAGCGGCGTCGAGCGGCTCCCCGGGGCGACGCAGACGGCGTCGACGCCGCCGCGGGCGAGTTCGTCGACCAGCGCCCGCGCCCAGAGCGCGTTGCGGTTGGGCGCGGTCATCGCTCGAGTTCGTCGAGGACGGGTCGGTATTTCAACTGGACCTCGTCCCACTCGCGGTCGGGATCGCTGTCGGCGACGATGCCCACCCCGGCGAACATCGTCACTCCCGTTCCCTCCGCGACCGCCGACCGGATGGCGACCGCGAACTCCCCGTTGCCCGCGGCGTCGAACCAGCCCACGGGGGCGGCGTACCATCCCCGGTCGAACGGTTCGGAGTCGCGGATGGTCTCCAGGGCGCGCTCGGGGGGGAGCCCCCCCACGGCGGGCGTGGGATGGAGCGCCTCGACCAGGTCGAGGACGTGGGCGTCGCCGTCGAGTCTGGCACCGATCGGCGTGAACAGGTGCTGGACGGTCGCCAGCCGGCGTACCCGGCGCGTCCCGGTCTCGACCCCGGCGGCGAACGGGGCGAGCTGGTCGCGGACCGCCTCGGCGACCAGCCGGTGTTCGTGGACGTTCTTCGCGTCGTCCATCAGTTCACGGGCCAGCCACTCGTCCTCGGCGGGCGTGTCGCCCCGTCCCGTCGTCCCCGCGAGCGCGCCGGTCTCCACCGTCCGGCCGTGGAGCCGGACCAGCCGCTCGGGCGTGGCGCCGAAGAAGGTCGGACCGGAGTCGGACGCCCTCCCCTCGTCGACGGGTTCGACCAGAAACCGGTAGCAGTCGGGGTAGGTGTCCCCGAGCCGGGAGAGGACGTCGGGGAGGACGGGCGGTCGCTCCGGGCGCACCTCCAGCCCCTGGGCCAGCACGACCTTCCGGAGGTCCCCGGCCCGGATGCGCTCGACGGCGGCCTCGACCCCGCGCCGCCAGTCCGTCCGGGTCGTGGTCCGGATCCGTTCGCGGACGCCGGGCGGGTCGTCGGTCGGCCCCGGGTCGGGAAGCCCGGCGAGGCGCTCGCGCTCGCGCTCGATCCGGCGCTCGACTGCCGCGGGCGACGCGTCGTCGCCGACGGCGGTGACGGTCAGCCACGTCCCCCCGTCGGCGTAGGTGACCTGCACGCGCGGCAGGACGAAGCGCGCGGCGGGGAAGGCGGCCCACGGCGGGCGCTCGCTCCCCTCGTCGTGGAAGGCGAACCCGCCGAACAGCCGCGGACGGGCCACCTCGGTCCCGGCGTGGACGTCCCCGGCGTCGAGCAACGACTCGGCCACGTCGCGGACGGCGTCGAACCGGTCCGGCCCGTCGGTTTCGACGGTGGCCGCCGCGCCGCCCGCGACCACGCTCGGCCCTCCGGGCGGGTCCCAGACCGTCCGCGGCCGCACTGCGTCGCGCAGGACCGCCCGCGGGGGTGGCGACGGAATCTCGACGGCCCGGCTGACCGGATCCGCCGGCACCTCGTCGCCTCGCGGAGCACTCATCGTCCCCAGTCGGGGCGCCCCATCCTTTTACCTAACTATACTCGGGACGACGGACCGGTCCGACCGGCGTCGACCCGGCGACTCCGTCGATCCGCGCCCGCCGACCCGACGAAATCGAGCCACTCCGTGTGGGGTCGATCGCGCCGCCTGCGGGCGAGAGCGGGTCGACGGTCGGGGACCGTCGACCCTCGCAGGGGCCTTTGACTTCGAAATGAGCAATTGGCGTTCCATTCGAATGAAAGAATGTTCCGACATGCTGAGATTACTTTCAGACACGGGAAACAATCCCCCGTCAGATATAAATAAGCCCCCCTCAAAAGCCGAGCCGATCAGATGCCGAAGGTGCAGATCACCGTGCCCGAACACCTCGAAATGCAGATCGCACAGCTCGTCGAGCGCGGCGAGTTCGTCAACCGGGAGGAGGCCATCGAGGAGCTGCTCTCGACCGGCATTCGGGCCTACAAGACGAGCGGACCCATGGAGGACGAGGAACCGGGCTTCGAGGACGACGGAATGATGGGTCACGAGGACGAGTACGTCTTCTAGCGTGGTAGCAGTCCCCAACAATACTTAACCCTCCGTCGCGCGTATCAGCAGCCATGCACAAGGACGAACTCCTCGAACTCCACGAGCAGATGGTGACGATCAAGGACTACTTCGCCGCCCGGGAGGAGGTCGACGCGTCGCTGTTCGAGCCCTACGAGAACCTGGGCGTCGATCCCTCGCACGTCCACAAGTCAAAGAGCGAGCACAAACACGCGGTGTTCGTCCTGGGGAACGCCCTGGCCTCGGGGATGAGCGAGGATGAGTTCTCGGACGCCGGACGGGTCGGCAAGCGGATGCAGGAACTGGCCGAAGACGCCGAGAGCAAACTGTAGCTCCACCCGCGAGATACTTGTAGCCCGCGCCGCTCTCGGGAGGTATGGCCGCGGTGCCGGATCCGACGTTCCTCCAGCGCCTCGCGCTCGCGCTCGCCGCCCTCCTCGCGGTCGCCGTCGTCCTCGGCCTCGACCGGCCACACGGCCGCTGGGGGCGCCGACTCCGGCGCCGGTTCCTCCTCGGCGTCCCGTGGGGGACGCTCGTGGTCGTGGCGTTCGTCCTCTCGGTGTATCTCTTCCTCCAGGGCGGCCTCCAGCACCCCCGGTCGCCGACGACGCTTCCGTTCAGGTCGTGGTCGTACTTCTACCCGCTCGGCGTCCTCACGGCGGCGTTCGCCCACACGGGGCTCAACCACCTGCTCGGCAACCTCGTGGGCACCGTCGCGCTGGCTCCCCTCGCCGAGTACGCCTGGGGCCACTACCCCCGCGAGCGGGGGCGGAGTTCGTTCGGCACGCCCGGCACCAACCCGTTCGTTCGCGCGTTCGTGCTCTTTCCGGCGGCCGCCGTCGTGGTCGGCCTGTTGACCGCGACGTTCGGGCTCGGTCCCATCATCGGCTTCTCGGGCGTGGTCTTCGCGTTCGGGGGGGTGGCGCTCGTCAACTACCCGATCCGAACCGTCGTGGCGCTCTCGGCGGCCGACCTGCTTCGCGTCGGGATCGGAGCGATCCGGACCCCCACGCTGACCGCCACGGCCTCGCCGACCTTCTCGTCGCCCTGGTGGGCCGAAATCGCCATCCAGGGGCACGTGCTCGGCCTCCTGATCGGCGTCGTGGTCGGCGTGTGGCTGCTCCGGACCCACGGCGCCGACCCCCCCTCGGCGCTCCGGACCTTCGGCGGCGTCGTCCTGTTCGGCGTCGTGGAGTCGCTGTGGGCGGTCTACTGGTTTCGCGGCGGCGGGACGTACGTGCTCTATCGCGCGGTCGGCCTGGCGCTGGTCGTCCTGCTCGCGGCCCTGGTCGCCGCCGCCGTGGCCGCCTCCGACCGCCCGCTCGTCGGGCCGGGCCGGGCCGGGGCGTCGCTCCGGACGGTTCCCCGGTGGACCGCCGCGACGGTCGTCATCCTGCTCGTCGTGGCGGCGCTCGCCGGACCCGCGGTCGTCACGAAGTTCACGACCGCCTCGGACGCCCCCCTCCCCGGCGAGTCGGTCGCGGTCCACGACTACAGCGTGGCCTACGCCGAGAACGTCGAGGACGGAATGGTCTCGGTGGTGAACGTCTCGGCGTTCGGCGAGACGACGACGGTCAACACCTCGGGCGTGATCGTCCGCTCCGGGCGCCGCGACCTGTGGGTGACGGCGGTGTCACGGAGCCGATTGGCCTTCGCCGGTCGGGTGATCGTCCGTCTCGGCGGCGTCGGCTGGCAGGATCGGGTCGTCGTCAACCGGACCGGATGGACGACCGTCGGCGGCCGGACGACCTACCGGGTGACGCTCCAGCACGACGGCCGCCGGGTTCCGGCCTTCGCCTCCCCGCCCGCCCGGGCCGCTCCCGTCGTCGCCGGGCGGAACGTCTCCGTGGCGGCCCGCAAGGACGGCTTCGACGTGGTCGTCCGGCG
The DNA here is from genome assembly GCA_042216285.1 of Haloferacaceae archaeon. Lineage (GTDB taxonomy): Archaea > Halobacteriota > Halobacteria > Halobacteriales > Haloferacaceae > CAZMLQ01. The sequence continues at coordinate 2,288 of JBDGUC010000037.1, read as the reverse complement.
CGGGGGACGGCCCCGCACCGCGCCGCTCCCGGGGGAAAACGAGTCAGTGGCGGTCGGCGGCCTGCGATTCGTCCGGGACGGCTCGCGGGTGATCGCCGTCCACGGGGAGACCCGCGTTCCCGTCGCGCGCAAGGAGCGGTATCACTAGCGCCACGCGATCCTGAAGACCTCGACGCCGATCTCCCGGCGGTCGGCCTCGTGGAAGTCGAACTGGCGATCCAGCGCGACCGAGGACGCGAACGCGTGGGTCACCTCGCCGCCGTTGTCGGCCGCGAACGACTCCACGAACGCGCGGCTCCCCTCGTTGTGGATCGAGTAGGAGACCCCGGCGACCTCGGCGGCCGTGGCGAGAAAGCCCCGGTCGGCGTGTTCGTTGCCCGCCTGGGCGCCGAACGGCGGATTCATGACGACCGTCGTCCCCTCCGCCGGAGCCAGCGGCGCGCGCGTCGCGTCGGCCCGCACCCAGTGGATCTCGGCCGCCGTCCCGACGCGGAGCCGGTTCGCCCGCGCCGTCTCCAGGGCGTCCCGATCGATCTCGACGCCGACCACCCGCGCCGGCCCCCGGAGGGCCGCCCCCAGCGCCAGCATCCCCGTGCCCGTCCCGAGGTCGACCACCGTCCGTCCCGCGACGTCCCCGTTCAGGTCGGCGACGTGGATCACGTGTGCGGCCAGTTCCGGCGGCGTCGGATACTGCTCGAGGGCCGCCGTCGGGCTGTCGAACCCCGCGACGACGGCGAGCCGTCCCGCCAGCGCCGCCTTCGTCGTCATCCCCGCACCCCCCAACCGGCACACCCCGTCGGAACGCCCATCACCTGGGATACTCCCCGGTAATCTAAAAACGTTTGTGAATACCTCCTGGTCATTATCTCTCCTGAATACGGAACTAGACGTTGAAATGGGTGGCTGTAGTACCCCCGCCGGGGAGCACGCTCCATGCCCCCCATTCCCTCTCGACGCTAGTATCGACGGGTAGCGACGGTTCTCCCGGTCTCGTCGCGGACCGTCGCCGTGTCGCCGTCGTTGTTCCACACCGCCCCGTTCAGCCCCCAGTAGTACTGTCCCCCGCCGTTCGTCCCCTGCCCGGTGTGGAGCGTCAGCGACGCGCCGGGCGCGAGGGTCGTCCCGTCGGGGAACGTGTATCGCCTGCCCGCCTCGTCGCCCACCGTCCAGCCCGAGAGGTCGAGCGTCCGGTTCCCGGCGTTCCGGATCGTCACGTACTCCTCGTCGAGGTGTTCGTTGTCGTTCCCCGGCGGGTCGGGGTGGACCGACACCACGATCGGTGCGGCGTCGCCGGTCCCGACCGTGGACGGGGTCGCACAGGTCCAGAGCCCCCGGCCCGACGCGCGGGCGCGGTCCTCGGCGGCGGCGTACCGGGCCCGCTCGACGAACGCCGTGTCGTACATCCGGGCGTCTCCGGCCGCGATCGATCGGTAGTTGAACTGGTCGCCGTCCACGTAGACGTACGCGAGCAGTCGACCGTAGACGTCCCGCCGGTCCTCCTCGGGGTCGAACCCGAGGCCGACCCGCGCGCCGTCGAGGCGGTTCCGCGCCGCGTCGGCCGCCGCCTCGCCCGCCCGTCGCAGACAGCGACGACCCGCGTCCGTCTCCGGCACGCCCTCGAACTCGTCGGGGTGGACCGCACCACGGGTCTCGGGGGAGTCGATGCCGATCAGCCGCACCGTATCGGTCGTTCCGTTCCGGTAACGAACCCGAATCGTGTCCCCGTCGATCACGTCGGTGACCCGCGCCCGGACCGTCGGCGCCGTCGACGGGTGTGGAACGCCGGTGACGGTCGCCGTCGACCGGTCACCTCCCGTGTCGACGACGCTCGCGCACCCGGCGAGGACGACCAGCACTCCGACGGCCACGAGCGTCGCTCTGCGGGCCACGGTCCGTCTCGGATCGCCACCGACCTAAGTCGTTTCGTCGCCGCGGAGGAGGGCGAGAAATTCCCCGGCGAAGCAAGACTTAAATTCCCCGTTCGTCACACTACTTATAATGGAGCGTCCGAGTAGCCAGCGCCAGCGACAACGGGAGACGGAGGACGACGAGGGACTCGTCTGTCCGGAGTGTGATTCCGAGCGGATCGTCACCGACGACGATCAGTCGGAACTCGTCTGTGACGACTGTGGCCTCGTGCTCGACGAACGCCGGATCGACCGCGGACCGGAGTGGCGGGCGTTCAACCACTCGGAGCGTCAGAGCAAGTCCCGGGTGGGTGCCCCGATCACCGAGACGATGCACGACAAGGGGCTGACGACGACGATCGACTGGAAGGACAAGGACGC
>JBDGUC010000056.1:0-24734 GCA_042216285.1 Haloferacaceae archaeon | reverse complement strand
TTCGTTGCGGTCAGTGTCGACCTGATTCTAAACGATCTTGCGACGCGACCAAATCCTTGTGTTGGCACAAGGGGCCGTTGTAGCCTTTCGCGTTCCTCCAGGGGTCGTCACCCCCGCGAGGGGCCTCCAGGAGCCGTCACTCCCGCGAGGGGCCTCCCGGCGCCCGTCACCCCCGAGGAGCGCCCGCGTGGACCGGACACTTTTGTATCGGTGATGTCACCTGTGTGTACGGCGACGAACGGAGGACTGAACGTGGCGTGACCTACGCAGACAGCATCTTGGGGGCGGTGTACGAGGCGGTCGTCGACCCGGGGAAGGGGCTGGCGGCGGCGAAACGCGACTACCGGTTCGAACGCTACGTCTCCGGGCTGGAGGACCGCGGGGTCGACGAGGTCGACTTCAGGTTGACGTTCCCCGATCCCGAGACGATCAACCCGTTTTTCTACCTGCCACGGTTCTACCTCGAACTCTCGCCACACACGGCCGACGAGGCGTTCGACCGACGGGAGCCGGGACCGTGGCGGCGACTCGCCGTCCGCCTCGTGCCGGTGCTCGCACGGACGGGCTGGCTCGGCGGCTCGGACGCCCTGCAGATCTCCGTCCCGGTAAACAAACCGAAGCGGGCCTACGAGAACGCGAGCGACCTCTTCGAGCGGTGGCTCCACGAGTTGGAGGACCGGGGGTTCACCGTCCACAAGGACTACGAGTTCCCCCGGGGGCTGCAGAGCGAAATCCCCGAGGAGGACCGTCGTCCCTGGTAGCGGTGCGCCCGTGACGACGCCGGCCGTCGCAGTCCCTCACTGCCCTCGCGGCCGCGTCGGTCCGAACGCGTCGGGTCGCCGATCGCACCGCTCGTCGGCGCGTGGGTGACGCGTCAAAAAAGCCGCACCGCAGACGTCGAGGGCGTCGGCCTCAGACGATGCCGAAGGCCTCGTTCAGCCCGTTGACGATCATCGTCACCGCGGCGAACAGGCCCAGGAAGACGGCCCACCGCCGGTTGGGACGCAGTTCGTCGATGTCGACGTCCGTGTAGGACAGATAGATCGCGGCGATGTACATCAGCCCGATGGCCGGGGCGAACAGCATCCCGGACAGCGAGAACAGGAACATCGGCGCCTTGATGGCGACGTTCAGGCTGAAGGGGATCACCACGAAGAGCAGCACGGTGGCCCGGAAGACGGTGTCGCGGCTGATGTCGTAGGCCTCGAAGAAGCCGTGCAGCGCGAAGGCGTCCTCCCAGAGCCGGGACATCCCGTACAGCGGGCCGATGAGCGTCGAGAACAGCGCGAAGATGACCGCGAGCAGGAAGAGGATCTTCGACCAGTCGCCGTAGACCTGCGTGAAGATGCCGGCCATCTCCGGGACGACGCTGAACCCGCTCGGGTTCGCACCCGTCTGGTAGAGCGTCGCCGCGGCCGCCGTCCACATGAAAAAGGAGAAGAGCGCGAGCACGGCCGAGGAGACGATGTTCTGCCAGAGAACGACGTCGCCCCAGCCCTGGAGGTAGGTGAGTTCCGCGTCGGTGAGGTCGTCCTTGCTGATCTCGATGCCGTTGGCGAGGGGTTCGAACATCCCCATCTCCTTGTCCTTGGCGAACCAGACGTACGAGACCGTCGGGCCGAACCCGGCGCCGATCCAGCCGTACATGACGAGGACGAACGACAGGCCGCCCACGCCCAGGCCGTCGACGTAACCGGGCATCTTCGGGATGAACGCCTGGACGATCTGACCGCCCCACTGGCTCGCGGTGGAGAGCGAGACGATGGCGATCATGATCAGGAACGTCCACAGCAGGACCGTCGTGACGTTCTCGAGCAGGTCGTAGGACTTGGTCAACACGATCAGCAGCCCGCCGATCACGCTGATGACCATCCAGGCGTTGACCCCCAGCGGGACCATCACGTTGAACGCGCCGGCCATCTCGCCGAGGTGACCGGAGAGGCCGATCGCGTACGTGAGCCCGCCGATCACCACGTAGTAGAAGATCCACTTCAGCCACCAGGGCTGTTCGTAGAGGGCGTCGAGGAAGGTGTCCCCGCTCATCACCCCGTAGCGCACGAGGAAGTACTGACCGAAGATCTTCGTGAACGTGATGAGCGGAATCAGCCAGATGCCGTTCATCCCGAGGAAGGCCCCGCCGACCGGGACGCTCAGCGCCTCCCCGCCCCCGATCTGGGAGGCGGTGAAGACCCACGCCGGGCCCATGTAGTTGAAGAACTCCCTGAGCCCTTCGGGCGGTTGTGAGATTCTGTTCCCCTGTTCGCCGGAGGTCGTTTCAGTAGCCATGATTGATTACTCCTGTCGGCTCTCACCGCACGGGCGAGAGCCACTTCTCCGTCCTGCACCGTCGACCGCTCGTCGGTGTCCGTTCCACCGGGACTGTGCGATTCGATGGCGGTTGATGGCGTCACGCGTCTCGACCGGAGATCGGGTCACACAGCCCGTGTCCAGTGGCGCAGTCGCCCCGGGGAGGGCCCACCCACCCCGGAGGAGTCCGAACGGAAGCGCCTCCTCCGGGGACGGCAACCGCTCGGACGCGTCCGCCGTCGAACGCGAACGGACCGTGCCGTCCCGGGGCGTCTTCCCCTGGTCGCTACCGTGATCAATCCTACCGTGGAACGTCATGCCATGCCCGACCCACTACCACCGGTCGAGCGAAGAAATATAACTATTTATGGATTCGTCTGTACCTTGCTCAAAATACATAATATCGTTCTCATGTATTGCATTGATGGTTCGTGATATCGCATGACATACTCGGATAGACTACTCTGAGATATAATACGAATTCCTGATATGAAAATGGTATGAAACACATCACGTTCTCATTTAAGTAGTGTTCTATACATGTGTCGAGGCGGAATAGATGCCGATGGCGGGGCGTCCCAGCGGGGAGGAGAGGTTCCCTCCTCGCGCGTGAGTGCCGTCGAAACCGGCTATGCGGAGCCATCGCAGCCACCGTGATATGCCCTGCGGAATCGTCGCGGCGGTCGTCCCCCCGTCCCGTCGAGTGAATGTGAGCCGGACGGGGGGACCGGCGCTCCACTCATCTCCAGCATCCGAGCATTCGTGGGTGCCGGTCCCCCCGACCACCGCAATCGGATCCACGTTCGGGGCGACTCGCGTCGGTTCGTATCCGTCGGTCGATAGATGAGGGGGTCACGGCCACGACTCGGGGGACCGGGACGCCGTGACGATTCCCGGGGACGTGGAATCGTGCCGGTGGTTTTTTACCACTCGCCCGGACCACCCGACCGGACGGATCCGCCCACCAGACGGGTTCCGTCTGCCCGGCCGGGCACGTCGATCTCCTCTGGCCCCTCCGGCGCCCGGCCGTCGCGGCAGTTCTTTCGACGCGTGCGGTACTGGCCCCCGCCCGCAGTGGACCCCATCGATCCCCGCCCCCGCGGACCCGTTGGCGTCCGCTCCGTTCGCGCCGAACCCCGGGAATCGACCGGGCGAGAACCGGGGTGCAGACCGGTTCTCAGCGGGACACGGGGGCGAACGCGTGGCGGACGACCGGGGCGTCGTCGTCCCAGGTGAACTCCTCGTGGGCGCGTCGAAGCCGGTCGCGGTAGGCGTCGAGGTCGGCCGCGCCCTCGGCGCGCGCGTCGGCGTCGGTCAGGTCGCCGAGACGGCGCTCCTCGACGGCGGTCACCTCGAAGAGCGTCCCGTCGAGGTCGAACGTGTCGCCGACCGCGGCGTAGGCGTGGCCCCGGTGGATCTGCGTCACGTCGCCGGCGAGCGCCGCACGGCGCAGTCGGTCCGACGGCAGGAGCGTCTCCGCGTCGACGTCGGGCATGCACGCGCCTACGGGCGCGGAGAGGAAAACCCGTCGCCGGCGACGGCGGGCGTGGCCGGGACCGCCACCCATTAGCCCCGTCCCCACGGACGGAGGGAGGTGGACGGGGTTCGCTCGCAGGTCGCCGGCCTGACCGCGCCGTTCGCGGGTCGGGGGCGGCTGCTGGGGGCCGTGGCCTTCGGCTGGCTCGCGGTGCTCGGGATGCGGTACGTCCTCCCCGCCCTGCTCCCGCAGGTCCGTGCGGCGTTCGGGCTGGGAAACACCGGCGCGGGGGCGGTGGTGAGCGTCGTCTGGCTGACGTACGCGGTGATGCAGTTCCCGGCGGGGGCGCTGGTCGACCGGCTCGGCGAGCGGCGGTTGCTCGCCGGGAGCGTGCTGGCGGCGGCGGCGGGCGTCGGCGGCATCGCGGTCGCGCCGTCGCTCGCCCCGTTCGTGCTCGCGTGTGCGGTCTTCGGGTTCGGGACCGGGCTGTTCGGGACGTCGCGCGCGACGGTCCTCGCGCGGGCGTTCCCCGAGAACGACGGGGCGGCCTTCGGCGTCGTGCTCGGGGCGGGAAGCGTCGGCGCCGCGCTGCTTCCCGTCGCGGGGACCTACGTGGCCGTCCGGGCGGGCTGGCGGGCCGCCTTCGCGTTCGCGGTGCCGGCTTACCTCCTGCTGGGCGCGGCGCTCTGGCGCGCCGTGCCGCCCCGCGAACGGACCGCCGGGGAACGGACGCTCCGGGCGGACGCCTCCCGCGTCGCCGCCGAGATCCGTCGCGGGCCGGTCGTGGTGGCCGTCGCCGGAATCGGGCTGATGCTGTTCGTCTTCCAGGGGCTCTCGGCGTTCCTCCCGACCTACCTCGTGAGCGTCAAGGGGCTCGCGCCCACGACCGCGGGGACGCTGTTCGCGTTCCTGTTCGTCGTCGGCGCGGTCGTCCAGTCGATCGCCGGTCGACTCGCCGACCGGGCGGGCCACCACCGGGTGCTCCTCGCCACGACGGCGGTCAGCGTCCTCCCCCTCGTCGCCCTGCCGCTCGTCGAGGGGGTCGCGGGACTGGCGGTCGTCTCGGCCGCGATCGGGATCCGCCTCGGGGTCGCCCCGGTCTCGAACGCCTACATCATCGCGGTCCTCGCCGACGAGGTGGAGGGGACGGCCTGGGGACTGCTCCGAACCGGCTTTTTCGTCGTCGGCTCGACCGGATCGGTCGTCGTCGGCTACCTCGCGGATCGGGGGCTCTTCAACGCCGCCTTCGTCGGCCTGGCCGGCCTGACCCTCGTCGCCGCGCTCTGTTACACCCGTCTGCCGGCCCGCGGCGCCGCCAGGTGAATCGGCATCGAGCGCTCAATCCCGCCTGAGCACCCCGCCGTCGTCGACCAGCCAGCCCCGGTCGACCGCGAAGTCGACGATCCGCTCGCACTCGTCGTGACTCAGGCCGTAGGCGCTCGCCATCACGTCCACCAGATCCGACCGGGGCATCGGGAACTCGCGGTTCTGGAGCAGTCGGAGCGCCTTCCGGTACTGGCTCGTCCCGCTGTCGCCCAGCCGCCGGAGCCCGCCGGAGGGCGCGCTCTCCGTCGCGTCGTCGTCCTCGCGCTCCTCGTCCCCCTCCGTCCCGCCCGCCGCGGACGCGTCCGACCCGTCGGCGCCGTCGGACTCGTCGGGGGGCGTCCCGCCCGCCGCGGACGCGTCCTCCGTCGACGGACCGGGAATCACGTCGACGCCGGCGTCCGCGTTCGCGTCCGCGTCCTCCGCCGACCCCTCCCGTGCGTCCGGGTCGTCGGGCGCGTCCACGTCGGGCGCGGGCGGGATGCGACCGGCGTCGGCGCCCGCGTCGTCCCCTCCGTCGTCGAACGTGATCTCGGCGGCGGAGTCGCTCCCGCCGGGTGCAGGCCGGTCGGCGCCGCCCGGGGCGTCGGCGTTCACGCCGTGTGCCTCCAGCACGAGGGTGACGACGCGGTCGAGTTTCGCGTGACAGTCCGGACAGAGCACGACACGGTCGTCGGCGGAACCCTCGTCGGCGAGGTGACCGGGGACCAGGGGATACGTGTCGAGGCCGTCACCGGGCGATCCACAGAAGTAACAGGCCCGTAGCTCCATGGCTGGGCAACGAAGAGCCCGTCCCTAAGCGTTTCGTCGGGCGGGGCGGGACCGGGGGTGTGGATCCCCGCCGGGGGCCACCGCTCGGCGGGTGCCACGTGCCGATCAGCCGTTCCCGTCGGACTCGAACGTGAACTCCGACTCGGGATCGACGTCGGCGGTCGGCCGGGACGCGGACGCCGACTCGCCGCCGGACCGCCGCTCGGTCGCGTCGTCGGGCCCCTCCCCGGCGTCGTCGGTCGGCGTCTCCCCGGCGTCGTCGGTCGGCGTCTCCCCGGCGTCGTCGGTCGGCGTCTCCCCGGCGTCGTCGGCCGCCACCTGCCCGCCGGCGTCCCCTCCCTCTCCCGCCGCAGTCACGTGTCGCTCGATCCGTTCGAAGGCCTCGCGCGTCGCCCGCATCTCCGCGATCAGTTCGTCGATCCGGTCCGCGCTGGCCGGTTGGGCGGCCGCGTCGCCCCTCTCGCCCGACCCGCGGCCACCGGCCGTGCCGTCGTCGCCGCGCCTCCCCCGCGAGGTCTGGAGTTCGGCGATGCGGTCGCGGACGGCCTTGGCGTCCGGGATCCCCTTGAACGTGATCTCCGCGCCGCTGCTGCCGGCGGTGCTGATCGCGATCCGTCCGTACCCGAACCGCTTCCCCCAGAAGCTCTGGGAGTACTCGGTGTTCTGGATCCGGTGGAGGTCCACCGTCTCGATGTTGGTCGAGAGGACGCCGCTTTTGACGTACAGCGACTTGGTCGTCACGACGTAGTCGGTGTTCCGGATGCCGAGATACGAGAGCGGCACCGCGAGCAGGATCAGGAACCCGATGAGAACGACCGCGAGAACCAGGCCCGTCGCGATGGTGCCGTAGAGCGTCTCGAACGCCGGCTGTCCGGCCCAGATCACCTCCTCGTCGGGGTCGGGCGAGAACCACTCCAGGTCGCTCGCGTCGGGGACGCCCGCCTCGCCGACGGCGGTCGTGGGGGCGGCCGGATCGGCCGGGTCGGCGTCGCTCATCCGTCGATCACCGCCGTCGCCAGCCGATCCGCCGTCCGGTGTATCGCCCGCGCGTCGTCGAGGAGCGCGTCGACGGTCCCGGCGTCGAGGGACCCCGCCGCGACTGACGGCCCGGCGTCACCCGACCGGTACCGGCTCGTCACCGTCCGGAGTTCGTCGCGGAACGTCTCCGGATCGTTCAGGTCGGTGAACGTCACCTCCGACCCCTCCGACCCGGCCGTGCTCACGGCGACGGTGCCGTAGTCGAAGAGGTTCCCCCAGACGTCCTTGGTCAGCTCCGTGTTCTGGACGGTCTCGACCCCGACGCGGACGACGTTCGTCGAGAGGACGCCGTGCTTCTCGTAGACGCTCCGGTCGGTCAGGACGTACGCGACGTTCCCGGTCACCAGGTACGCCCGGACGGCCGGCCAGGCGGACAGCGCGGCCAGCAGGAGTGCGACGCCGGTGACGGCGACGGGGGAATCCCGGCCGGCGCGAACCGCGGTCCGACGACTGCGACGACCACGAAGACGACCAGCCACGCGAGCGACTTGCCGACCTGCGGGAGGATCCGACGCATCCTCGGCTGGCCGCTCCAGACGACCTCCTCGCCGTCGTCCAGCGTCAGCCACTCCCTGCTCGTATCCATGAACCGGAATGAACGACCGGTGATAAAATTCGTTCGGCCGCCGTCGGCGCGTGTGACGTCCCGTCGACCGTCAGCGATCCGATTCGACCGCGACGTACGCGGGCGGGACGCGGTCGACCGTGTAGACGCCCCGCCCGCGCTTGACGACGCGGTGGCCGTCGGCCGCCAGGCCGGCGGCGTCGACGCGCAGGACCACCGGATCGGCGGCGTGCCGGCGACCGACCGCCCGGGCCTCCGCGACGGTCTCCGAGAGGTGGACCTGCTGGCGGCCCATCGGCCGCAGACCCTCCGCCCGGATGGCGTCGAGGTTCCCGGGCGCCGTCCCGTGATGGAGGACGTCCGGAACCGGCGTCTCGTGGGCCTCCAGGGCCACGTCGACGGAGTGGCCGTACGCCGCCCGCACCCGGTCGCCGTCGCGCTCGAAGCGCCCCTTCGGGTCGGTCGCCACGACCGCCTCGACCGCCGCCTCGTCCGCCCAGCCGTACCGGTTCGCCGCCGCGTCGAGGAGGGCCCGCCAGGTCGTCCAGCCCCGCTCGTCCAGGGTCAGGCCGACGTCGTCGGGGAAATGTCGGAGCGCGCCCGAGAGGAACTTCGAGAGCCGTCTGCGGCGGTCGCCCGCCAGGACGCCGACGCCCGCCGCCCCGCAGGCCGGACACGCGTCCCCGGGGAACGGACCGTGATCGGGACAGCGACGGACGGGGTCGGTCACGGATCGCGCTACGACGTCCGGGCAAAAAATCCCCCGGGACGGCTCCGTCCGGGGATCAGCCGGGCTCGATCCGACGTCCGATCCCGGCCACGAGGCCGGCGGTCCCGACGACGGCGAGCGCCGCCCCGACCAGCCAGGGCGCCGACGCCGGAGCGAACAGGTCGGCGAGCCACAGGCCGGCGACGAGCAGGATTCCGCCGGCCGCGATCGACCGGACGAACCGCTCCATGGCGGGCCCGTGGGGGCGCGACGTGAAGACGCCACCGGCACGGCGCGCCAGCGTCGGGACGCGCCCGACGGGGGACGGAGGGAGCGAACGCGGGGCCGGGACACCGGACCGGGCACAAGGGTTAGTGACCGGCCGGTCGTACGGGCCCCATGAGCGAGGCGACGCTCGTCTACGACGACGACTGCGGGTTCTGCACGTGGTGGGCGGAGTTCCTCCTCGATCACGCCGACGTGCGTGTCGTCGGCTTCTCCGAACTCACCGACGACCTGCGCGCGCGCCTTCCCGCCGACTACGAGGAGTGTGCTCACCTCCTGGTCGACGGCGAGGTCCACTCCTGTGGCGCGTCGATCGAGGAGGCCCTCGTCCGTTCGGACGTCGGGGGCGACCTCGACCTCCGACCCCTGGTCGCGTTCCTCCGTCACTTCGAGGACTACGCGCGACTCCGCGAGCGTGCCTACCGGGCGGTCGCCGACCGCCGCGACGTGTGGGGGCAGTTCCTGTCGGCCGACCCGCCGGCCCGGTCGGAGCGAGACGACGGGAACTGACCGGGCGGCCGGTCACCGCCGGCCCGTCCACCCGGCGTCGAGGTCGTCCGCGGAGACGGGGCGAACGTACGTCCCGACCCGTTCGCGCTCCCACCAGCGGCCGCTCTCTGCGCGCTCGGCCGGCGACGTGAACCGGTATCGGTAGCGAAGCGCGCGCACGCGCGTCGGCGGATCGTCGGGGAACGGGTTCGTCCCGAACAGCGCGAGCACCGCCTCGTCGCCCGCCAGGAGCTTCGCGAGCAGGCGCGGGAACCAGGGGTGGCGTCGGGGGGTGGGCGACATCGCGGCGAACCAGAGCTGCCAGTCCAGACGGAGGTGATACGGCGCCCACTGGGGCGGGCGCTCGTCGGGCGCCACCGGCTGGCCACGGTACTCGTAGGCGACCCAGTCGTCCTCGTCGGGGTCGGCGGCGTCGGTTCCCTCGATCACGACCTAGAAGCGCTCGGTCGTGACCGAGCCGAAGGCCCCGTAGGTGTTGACGAGGTGGAGCGGGTCGAAGGCGGTGTTCATCACCTGTCTCGACGACAGTACGTTCCGGACCGGACGGACGCTCAACACCAGGACGAGGCCGGTCACGAGCGCCACGGCCACCAGGAGAGAGGGGGGAAGCGGAACGGTCGCGGGCGACGCGACCGGCACGACCGACGCGAGCGTCGCGTCGGCGAACGTGCTGACCGCGAGCACGGCCGTGAGCGCGTTCAGCCACGAGAAGTTCCCGGTCGTCATCAGCCAGCCCTGAAAGAGGACGGTCGCCACGCCGGCGAGCGACGCGACCGGCTGGGGGGCGAAGTAGAGAAACGGCACCGCGAGTTCGACCACGTGGTTGCCGAGCACCTCCAGGCGGTGGAACCGGTCGGGGAGGTGGTGGGCGTACCAGCTTCCCGGATTCGGCATCGGCTGAGTCTCGTAGTGGTAGTCCATGCAGGTCAGCGTCCGCCAGCACCGGTCGCCGCGCAGTTTGATGAGTCCCGCACCGAACACGTTCCGAAAGAGGATCCAGCGGAGGAGCCAGACGACCGCGACGGGGACCGCGACGTCACCGGCTCCGAGGAAGACGGCGAGAAACCCCGTCTCCAGCAGCATCGACTCCCAGCCGTAGCCGTAGAAGACGCCTCCCGCGTTCACGAAGGAGAGATACAGCGCCCACAGCACCGCCCAGAGGAGCATCGAGGCCGGGACGGCGTAGCGTGGGAACCACCCCGGGACGCCGAGGAGCGCGAGCGCCGATCCGGCGACGCCGAGCCACGCCGCCGCCCCGACGGCGCGGTCGTCGGGAACGAGGGAGAAGAGGCCGGGGCGTTCGCGGAACGACCGTCGCTCCAGACGGTCCGCCAGCGGCGACAGGCCGTCCTCGCCGGCCAGCGGCCGGAACTGCCGGGCGGCGACGAGAAACGCGAGCAGGTAGATCAGCGCCACGCCGCGCTTGATCAGGACCCTGACCAGCCAGTAGTCCCCGGACGCCCACGCCGCCATGTCGGCGGATGGTTCGGGGACGGACAAAGACGTGACGGGTGGCGGACCCGCCGTGCCCGTCGGCTACGCTGGCGTCGGACGCGGACGCGAATCGCGTCCGTGCCGGCGCTCAGGACTCGACGTGCGTGGTCTCCATGTGTCTGTCGCGCCGGACGCTCAGATAGGTGAGATACACGACCGGTCCGACGAACCCGAGGAGGAATCCGACCGTGATGACCCACGCGACCGTCGGCGAACCACCCAGTGGCATACGCGGGCCGTGGCGGTCGACCGAAATGAAGCTATCGACAGCGGCCGGCGCTCCCTACCCGCTCGCGATGCCCGTCCACTCCTCGATCCGGAACCGGTAGCCCCGGATCCCCCGCATCGGGACGGCGGCGCTGAAGAGGCTGGGATGCCAGGCGTTCTCCATGGCGTCGCGGAGGGCGCCCCACCCGTCGTCGTCGACGGCCTCGACGCGGCCCAGGAGGCTCACGCTTTGCCACTCGTGGATCGATTCGGCCGCGTAGACCAGAAAGCGTGCCCGGCCGGCCCGCTCGCTCAGCGTCTCCTTTCGGCTCTCGACCCCGAAGAGCAGAAACACGAAGTAGAGCGCCCCCTCCCCGTCGTATCCGAACGACATCGGCAGGAGGTACGGGGCCTCCTCGGCCGGGAGTCCGAGCACTCCCACGCCCCGATCCGTCAGGAACTCCCGGATCCGTGCGTCGGACAGGTGCTCGACGTCCGACTCCGCGACGTCGTCGATGGCCGTGGACGAGAACACGACGCCCAGCGGGGTGAGCGGGACGACGAGTCGGCCGGCCGGGAGCGGCGATCCGTGACCCCGGCGACGGGGGACGGTTCGGAATGCGGAATCGACCGGGTGGACCGTCCCCGGCGACGGGGGACCGGAAGAATTGTAGGTCCGGTCGCCCTCGGAGCGAGCGAGGAACGCCCCCGACGACCATGACTGCCTCCACCCCGCGTCATCGACTCTCGCGCCGCCGCCTGCTCGCCGCCGGAGCGGCCGTCGTCGGCGGAGCGACCGCCGGCTGTCTCGGCGGCGGCGGCGGGACCGACGACACCGTCACGCCCCACCAGCAGCTTCCCCACCCGACGGCCGGCGATCCGAACGCGGACGTGACCGTCGCGGCCTTCGAGGACTTCGCGTGTCCGCACTGCCGGGAGTACAACGAGCAGGTCGTCCCGCACGTCTGGGACGAGTACGTGACGCCCGGCACGATCACCTACGTCCACTACGACTTCCCCATCCCGGTCGACCGGACCGTCTCGTGGCAGGCGCCGAGCGCCGCCCGGTCGGTCCAGAAGGGGACCGACGCGGCGACGTTCTTCGAGTACGCCGCACGGCTGTTCGACGACCAGTCGCGGCTGGGGCCGGACGTCTACGCCGAACTCGCAAACGACGTCGGGGCCGACGGGAAGGCGGCGCGCGCGGCCGCGACGAACGGGACCTACCGGCCGACGATCGTCGCCGACCGAAAGACGGGGGTCGACCGCGGCGTCAAGGGGACGCCGACCATCTTCGTCGACGGCGTCGACGTCACCGAGAAGCACGGCGACCACAGTTTCGACTCGATCAAAGCCGAGATCGAAGCGCATCGGTGAAACCGCGCCCGGCGGCCGCCTCGATCCGGGGCGGACGACCGGGGTGAGTGCGGGTCCGACGCGGCGGGGGACGCCCGGCACCGAACGCGTTCGGCGTGGCGCTCATCCCTCGCCCCGACCTGTCGCCGACCATGGCGACCGAGCCCGTGGCGTCCGCATCGAGGGGCGACCGACAGGTCCCGATCCCGGTCCCGCCCGACCGGAGTCCGGTCCGCCGGATCCGCGTCAGTCCCGGAGGGCGACGGTGACGGCCGCCGGCGTCGTCCGCTCGCAGGGGTCGGATCGCTGGCGCGCCGCGCTCGCGATCGTTCCGTTTCTGGCGCTCGGACTCGCCGACGTGTTGCTCCTCGTCCTCCGGGGGATCGATCCGCTCTGGGGGGCCGCGATCCTCCCGCCGATCGTCTTCGTCACCGCCCTGGGGTGGATCACGTTCGAAACCGGGTTCGTCGAGGACCGGGGGTGACCATGTCGAGGAAGTCCTGGCTCGGCGTCGTCCTCGGCGCCATCGTGATCTGTATGTTCGTCGCCGGATTCGTGCTGGTGCTCACCTGATCGGACGGGGACGACCCCCGCGCCGGATTACGTCTCGATCTTTCTGGCGGCGACGTAGGTCAGCACCGCGAGCCCCACGAACGGCGCGACGACCAGGGCGACCTGGAGGATCGATCCGAACGAGCCCCCGGATCCCCAGGGGGTGATCGAGACGAACATCGCAAGGAAGGCCCCGAGCACGCAGAGCGGAACGATGTTCACCGAGACGTCGAGCAACACCTGCTTCGTGAAAACGTCGGACGCCATGCCGTACCGTCGGCGCCGCACGGGGGATAGGCCTTTAGCCGAACATGTCACCCCGGTCGGCCCGCCACGCCGACCCGACCAGCCCACCGAGGACGAGAAGCCCCCCGGCCCCGAGGATCGCGGCGCCGCGAAGCGCCACCAGGTCGACCGAGACGACGTGCACTGCCGCCCGAACCGTGTACGCGGGGAGGCGAGCCAGCCAGACGCCGAGGCCGATGACGAAAAACAGTCCCCCGACCGCCTGCACGGGGCGCCAGGGCGACGACGCGTACCCCGACTCGTGGACGACGCCGGCACAACTGCCCCCGAAGAGGAGGATCCCCCCGACGGCGAGGGGAACGATTCCGAGGAGGACGCCGACCTCCGAGAGGGCGAGGCCGACGGCGACGAAGAGCGGCCACGGACTGATGCGTGTGACGCGATCGGTCGTCAGGGTGTCGTCGGTCATCGTCGAGGGCGGGACCCGGAGACGTGGCCCCGATCAACGCGTCCGTAGCCCGCTTTGGCGTATAACCCTTCACCCGAACGCCGACGAGGAGACGGGAGTCCGACGTCGAGAAGGACGACGCGGACGACGCGTCGAGGCGCTGGAGACGCACGTCCCGGCACCCGTCGGCGTCGGCGGACGCCGCACGCCCGGGACCGACGGCGTCCGGGGAGATTCCGTTCCGGGAATGAGCCGCCGGGCGAACACGGTCGGGGGTGACGTTTTGTGGCCCAGTACGCGATGCGTGCGTATGTCCACAGAGGACGAGTCCGGCGCGTCCCACGAGCATCGCCACGGCCTGCCCGCGGTCGAGGACTGGCCCCGTGGATTCGGGGAAGCGAGCTGGTGGCCCTTCGTCACCGCGATCGGCGCCGCCGGCATCTACGTCGCGGCGGGACTGTTCGTGCTCGGCCACCGGGAGAGCCCCGTCGTCGATCCGGCCGTCGGTCCGTGGGCGTTCGTCGCCACCACGGCGCTCTTTCTGACCGGGCTGTACGGCTGGGTCTATCACGCGTTCGTCAGCGACTTCTGGTCGCGGGGGTCGGACGGGTCGACCGGGAAGTTCCGGTGGGGAATGACGCTCTTTCTCGGCTCCGAGGTCGCCACGTTCGGGGCCGGGTTCGTCTACTACGCCTTCGTCCGGGTCGGCCAGTGGCCCCCGGCCCACCTCCCGGACGTGCTCTCGTCGCTCGTCCTCGCCAACACGGCGGTCCTGGTCCTGAGCAGCGTGACGCTCCACTTCGCGCACGTCTCCCTCCGGGAGGGCCGGCGCCGACGCTTCATGGGCCTGTTCTCGCTCACCGTCCTGCTCGGCCTCGCGTTCGTCGCCGGCCAGGCCTGGGAGTACTACCAGTTCGTCGTCCGGGAGGGGTTCACCCTCACGCAGGGCGTCTACGCGAGCGCCTTCTTCGGCCTGACCGGTCTGCACGGTCTGCACGTCAGCCTCGGCGTGGCGCTCCTGCTCACCCTGCTCGTCCGGGCGGCCTACGGGCAGTACTCGCCCGAGCGCCACACGTCGATCACCACCGTCTCGATGTACTGGCATTTCGTCGACGCGGTCTGGATCCTCCTGGTCGTCACGCTCTACGTCGGCGCGACGGTCTAGGGGACGTCGAGGCGAAAAGAGGAGAAGGAGAAGGAGAAGGAGAAGGAAATCCGCGGGAACGGAAGCCGGCGGATCGAGTCCGACCGTCCCGTCACCCGATCACTGCTTTTGTTTTTGCTTGCGCACCCACTGCCGGTATTCGTCCTCGGGAACGACCTTGATGACGGCCGTCATCTTCGAGTGGCCCGCCCCACAGAACTCGGCGCAGTAGAGCTGGTACTCGCCGGTCGACGTGATGCGCGTCCGGATCGTGTGGTGTTCGCCGGGGATCGCGTCCTGTTTCAGGGCGAGTCCGGGGACGTGCATGGAGTGGATGACGTCCGCCGAGGTGACGTCGAAGTAGATGGTCCGGTTCGCGGGGAGGTAGATCGTGCTGGCCGACTGGAGGGTGACGTTCGAATCCGGATACCGGATCTCCCAGAACCACTGGTGGCCGATGACGGTGACGTCGAGGGCGTCGGCGGGCGGGTCGCCGGCCGACCGCGGGGAGGTCGTGACGGCCGGATTCGCCATGACCTGGAAGGCGGCGACGCCGACGAACAGCAGGATGACGGCCGTCGCGACGGTCCAGGAGATCTCCAGTCGGCGGTTCTCGGTCGTCGGCTTCGGGTCGTCGTTGTTGCGAAAGCGGACGACCGTGTACGTCAGGATCCCCTCGACCAGGAGGGTGATCGGCACGGCGATGTAGAGCAGTTCGCGGTTCAGCGACCGGATGAGCGCCTCCGTCGTGGAGTCGTACCCCGCGGCCGCGACGGGAGCCGCCAGCATCGCGACGCCGACGACCGCGGCGCTCCCGGCGACGAGAGCGCGCCGACGCCGGTTCACGAGCCGTCCCCCCCTTCGTCCCCTCCGTCGGTCCGACGGTCGTCACCGTCGGCCTCCTCGGATCCGCCGTCCGGTAGCGTCGTCTCCAGCCGGCGCTCGAACCACTCCCACTCCCGGGTCCGGAGCCCGTCGCGTTCGAGGTTCCAGGGGTCCCCGTCCTCGACCCGCTCGCCCTCGTACCACGACTGGACGACGTTCCAGACGAAGATCAGCTGTCCGACCGCGAGGACGTAGGCGCCGAACGTGGCGAACTGGTGGAGGGTGGTGAAGAGGCCGACCGGACCGACCGCGACGTTGTACGTGGCGTAGCGGCGCGGCATGCCGGCGTAGCCGAGAAGCACCATCGGGAAGAAGGTGAGATTCGTCCCCACCATGGTCAGCCAGAAGTGGATCTTCCCGAGTTTGGGCTGGTACCAGCGGCCCGTGAATATCGGGAACCAGTAGTAGACCGCCGCGAAGATGGCAAAGGCGATCGAGCCCATGATCACGTAGTGGAAGTGCGCGACCACCTGGTAGGTGTCGTGCAACAGGAGGTCGACGGGCACCGCCGCCTCGAAGACGCCCAGGACGCCGCCGATGATGAAGTTCGCGACGAAGCCGATACAGAAGAGCATCGGCGTCGTGAGGCGGAGTCGCCCCTGCCACATCGTGGTGATCCAGTTGAACGTCTTGACCGCGCTGGGGACGGCGATGGCGATCGAGACGGCCATGAAACTCGCGCGCAGTCGGGGGTCCATCCCCGTCGCGAACATGTGGTGGGCCCAGACGCCGAAGGAGAGCACGCCGAGCGCGAGCGTCGAGTAGACGACGAACTTGAACCCGAAGAGCTTGCGCCCCGAGAACCGCGGGAGGATGTAGCTGACCAGGCCCATCGGCGGCAGGACGAGGATGTACACCTCCGGATGGCCGAAGAACCAGAACAGGTGCTGCCAGAGGATGGGCGACCCGCCCTGGACCGTGAAGAACGTCGTGCCGAAGTTGCGGTCCAGCAGGAGCATGACGAGGGCGCTCCCGAGCAAGGGGAAAGAGAACAGGATCTGTCCCGACTGGGTGAGGACGGTGTAGGAGAAGAGGTCCAGATCCGCCCACCCCACGTCGTCGGCCCGCTCCGTGAAGATGGTCGTGATGAAGTTGATCGCCCCCATCGTCGCGCTGACCCCCGTCAGGTGGAGGCCGAGGAGGAGCAGGTCGACGCCGGGGTTCGGCTGTCTGATCGAGAGCGGCGCGTACAGCGTCCAGGCCGTCTGGGCCGGCGCGACGCCGATCCCCAGCGGCTTGAGGAGGAACCCGGCCCAGATCAACGTCGCCCCGGTCGGCAACAGCCAGAACGCGATGGCGTTGATCCGGGGAAACGCCATGTCGTCGGCGCCGATCAACAGCGGGACGAAGTAGTTCCCGAACGCCGCCAGCATCGGCGTCCCGAACAGGAAGAGCATCGTCAGCCCGTGGCTGGTCATCAGCCCGTTGTAGGTCGTCGGCGAGATGAGCGTCGCGGGCGGATCGAGGAGTTCCGTCCGCATGACGAGGACGGCGACCCCGCCCCAGGCGAACGCGATCGTGGCAAACGCCCCATAGAGGATTCCGATGTCCTTGTGATCGACGGTCGTGAGCCACCGCACGAGTCCGTCCGGCTTCGCCGCGTGCTCCCGTCTCCCCATCTCCCCTCCGCCCCCCAGGGTGGGCGAGTACGACCGCCACTCCTGAACGTGACCGATCCAGCGGACGACGAGGAGCAAGAAGAGCCCCGTCACGGCGGTGAGGGCGAGTTGGCCCGTTCCGTGTCCGTGTACCATATCAACGGGGTTGCGAGCACCCCTCCATGGCGGTTGTCGGGAACATATTCGCGGGGGCGAAGGCCGGCGGATCGTCCGCCGGTTTCGGTCGGCGGCGAGGAGACGGTCGGCGTCCCGTCACGCCCGAGAGCCGCCATCCGCGTTCGCCCCGACGGGCGCGGTCCGGAGAGAACATCTTCGGGGGAACGGCCACCCGATCCCCGCTCGAACGGCAGCACCGTATGCCAGCGACGACGTTGGACCTCAGAGACGTGCCGCCCCCCGAGCGCCACCCGAAGATCCACGAGGCGTTCGAGGAGCTGGACAGCGGCGAGTCGCTGAAACTCGTCAACGACCACGAGCCGAAACCGCTGTTCTACGAGATGCAGGCGGAGGTCGAGGCGTTCGACGCCGACGCCTACGAGGTCGAGCGACGCGGCGTGAACGAGTTCGTCGCGATCCTCCCCAAGGCGTAGGGGAACCACGGCGTCGGCCCCCGGCCGGACCCGGCGACGCGTCCGCCGGCGCGGCCCCCGGAACCGTCGCCTCACCCGAACCGGGGGCCCGAGAGCCGCCCCCCGGCGTCGGGTCGTTTCTCACGACGGATCGTCACGAGCCAGGAGTGGGATTCGAACCCACGGAGTCTCGATTACAAGTCGAGTGCATGTCCCACCCATGCTCTCCTGGCGCGGTGTGACGGTTCTCAACCTCCCCTTGTATCGCTTTCGACCCGCTTTTCGAACTCGACGCGGTGGGGGGCATACCCCCGGCGCTCGTAGAACCGTCGGGCGGCGTCGTTTGCCGCCATGGCTTCGAGCCGGATCACCTCGGCCCCCTCGGCGGCCAGCGCCTCCTCGGCGGCGTCGAGGAGACGTCCGCCCACGCCGCGATTCCGGGCCCCGGGGTGGACGTAGATGTTCCTGACGACGCCGCGGACGGCGTCGGACTCGTAGCGTCCCGCGTCGAGGGCGAACGAGACGAACCCGAGGAGGTCGCCGTCGTCACCGGCGGCGACGCGGAGCCCCCCGACGACGAGCTGGCGGGCCAGCGCTTCGCCGATTGCGGCGCGGTTGGCCGCCGCAAACAGGTGGGAGCCGTGGTCGCGCTGGTCGGCCGCGAGCGCGACCCACATGTCGGTGACGGCCTCGACCTCGTCGGGTTCGGGCGGGCGAACCTCGACGTGTGCGGACATCGACCGGAGGTCGACGTGCGCGAACAAATCGCTTGTCCTCGCCGCCGCCACGCGTCGACGGAAGGTTTATCCGCCTTTCACGCCCGGAACCCGAACGAAGAGGAGCATGAGTCTCGCCGAGACGTACTCCCGCGGCCGACGGCTGGCCGTGGAGAACCCGTTTGCCGTCGTCGTCTCCGTCGTCGTCGCCGCGCTGGCGGTCGATCTGATCGCCGGCCTCGCGACCGGCCGGATCCCCGTCTCGCGGGTCGGGAGTCTCGTCTGGGACGGGCTGATGCGGGGGCTGGTGATCGGGCTGGCCGGGATCGGCCTCTCGATGACCTACAGCATCCTGAACTTCGCGAACTTCGCTCACGGCGACTACATCACTGGCGGGGCCTTCGCCGGCTGGGCGACCACGTACCTGATCGCCGGCCTGGGGCGGGCCGACGTCGGGGCGCTCCTGCTGGTCGGCGCCGGCGGGTCGGTCTTCGGGGGCGCGCTGGGCATCGGGATCACCACGACGCCGGTCGCGGTGGTCGCCGGCGTCGTCGTCGCCGGCGTCACGACGCTCGCCATCGCACTGCTCGTCGACCGGCTGGCGTTCCGCCCCATCCGCGACTCCGGGGGGATCACCCTGCTCATCACGAGCATCGGGGTCGCGTTCGCGCTCCGCTATCTCATCCAGTTCGTCT
Source organism: Haloferacaceae archaeon (assembly GCA_042216285.1). Taxonomy (GTDB): domain Archaea; phylum Halobacteriota; class Halobacteria; order Halobacteriales; family Haloferacaceae; genus CAZMLQ01. The sequence goes on along the minus strand of JBDGUC010000056.1, from coordinate 5,818 downwards.
TCGGCCCGAGCACCCGGGGGACGACCGACGCCGCCGCCGTCCCGAAGTTCCCGCTCTATCTGATCGACGGCTACGTGCGAGTCGACGCCCACGACCTCGCCCTCCTCGTCATCGCCGGCGGCCTGATGCTCGGCGTCCACCTCCTGCTCCAGCGGACGAAACTCGGCAAGGCGATGCGCGCGATGTCGGACAACCGGGACCTGGCCCGGATCACCGGCATCCCGGCCGAGCGCGTCGTCACCGCGACGTGGGCCACCGGCGGCGGCCTCGCCGGGGTGGCGGGCTACGTGCTCGTCCTCTGGAAGGGGACCATCAGCTTCAACGACGGCTGGCTCCTGCTCTTGCTCATCTTCGCGGCGGTCATCCTGGGGGGGATCGGCTCCATCTACGGCGCCATCGCCGGCGGCGTGATCATCGGGCTGACCTACTCGCTGTCGGTGCTCTGGATCCCCTCGGCGTTCGCGCGCGCGGCGGCCTTCATCGTGATGATCGTCATCCTGCTCGTCCGCCCGCAGGGCCTCTTTGCCGGGAGGGCGACGTCATGAGCGGCGACGACGGCGGACGCGACGCGGACGTGGACGCGGACGTGACGGCGGGGACGGACGACCGGAACGGGAACGGGAACGAGAACGAGAACGCGGGCGCCCGGGACGCCGATCGCGCCGGACTCCTCGACCGCCTGCCCCCGGCTCTGCGCACCGACACGGCGCTGATCGTCGCGGCGTTGCTCGGGATCTACGTCCTCTACGTGGCCAGCGGGGTGGCCCTGGGCTACAGCGTCCGCGGCCAGCTCAACGCCGTCGCGGTCGTCACGTTCTACGTCGCGGTGTTCGCGATGCTGGCGCTCGCGCTGAACCTCCAGTGGGGGTACACCGGCCTGTTCAACATCGGGATCGTCGGGTTCATGGCCGTCGGAATCTACACGATGGCGATCGTCTCGAAGCAGGTCTACGCCCCGGGGAGCGCCGCCTCGGTCGGCGGCCTCGGGGCACCGATCTGGGTGGGGATGCTTGCGGGCACGGCGGTCGCGGCGATCCTCGGCCTGATCGTCGCGCTCCCCGCCCTCCGCCTCCGGGCGGATTACCTCGCCATCGTCACCATCGCCATGTCCGAGATCGTCCGGTTCACCCTCCTCTCGAACGCCTTCGAGTCGTTCCGGCTCCCGGTGCCGTACGTGAGCACGGCCGGCGTGGGGACGGTCACCTACCGGGTCGGCCTGGGCGGCGGAAGCGGCGTGATCCTCGACTTTCGGGATCCCCTCGCGGCGTTCGTCGGGGCCGTCGGCCTGACGGGCCCCTACGGGGCGCTGGTCGACCTGTTCGGACGGGTCATCGAGGCCAATCCCCGACCCGTCGTCGACGGCCTGGTCTACGGGGTCGTCCTGCTCGCGTTCGTCGCCGGCTACTACTGGCTGTTGAGCCGGACCGGCAAGTCGCCGTTCGGTCGCGTGCTGAAGGCGATTCGCGAGGACGAGGACGTCGCCGGCGCGCTCGGCAAGGACACGCGGGCGTTCAAGGTCAAGGCGTTCATGCTCGGCTGTGCCCTGATGGGACTCGGCGGGATCCTCTGGTTCATGCGACAGGGCGCGATCACGCCCAACACCTACCGGCCGCGGCTCACCTTCTTCGTCTGGATCGCGCTGATCATCGGCGGGGCGGGGTCGAACACGGGGAGCGTCGTCGGCGGAGCGATCTTCGCCGCGCTCCTCTATCAGGGGCCGCTCTACCTGAAGAACCTCGTGAACACCGTCGTCCCCGTCTCGAACGCGCCGGGGAGCTTCGGGCCGGCGGTGGCGCCGCTGATCGGACGGCTCGATCCCGTTCCCTTCCTCCTCTACACCGTCGACAGCGTCCGTCAGCTCCAGCTCGTCATCATGGGCGTCGTGCTCGTCGTCCTGATGCACCGCCGGCCCGACGGACTCCTGGGCTACCGCACGGAGGCGGCCGCGAGCATCCCCCTCCGGCTGGGCCGGGCGACTCCCGGGGCCGAGGGGCCGGAACACGGCGACGGGACCGACGGGACGGGCGGAGCCGACCCGGAGGGACCCGGAGGTGGCCGCGATGGGTGAGAGCGAGGGCACGCCGGCCGGGCGCGGGGACGAGAGCGAACACGGGGGGCGAGTCGCGGCCGGCGATGTCGGAGCGACGACCGAAGGAGGGGTCGACTTCGACGACCGCCCGCTCCGGGTCGAGAACCTCCACAAGAGCTTCGGGGGACTCACCGCCGTCGACGGGGCCAGCTTCGCCGTCGAGGCGGGGACGCTCACGGGGCTCATCGGCCCGAACGGCGCCGGCAAGTCGACGACGTTCAACCTCATCACCGGAGCCTACCGGCCCGACGCGGGGCGCGTCACGTTCAACGGCGAGGACATCACCGGGCTCCGTCCCCACCAGGTCGCCCGGCGGGGGCTGGTGCGGACCTTCCAGATCGCCCGGGAACTGCAGGAGATGACGGTGCTCGAAAACATGATGCTCGCGCCCGGGGGGCAACACGGCGAGGCGCTCTGGCGCTCGGTCCTTCCTGGCTTCCGGTCACGGGTCGTCGACGAGGAGCGCGCGAACTTCGAGCGGGTGCGGGATACCCTCGAATTCTTCGAGATCGACCACCTCGCCGAGGAGTACGCGGGCAACCTCTCGGGGGGCCAGCGGAAGCTCCTGGAGTTCGCCCGGGCGCTCCTGACCGACCCGGACATGCTCCTGCTCGACGAGCCCTTCGCCGGCGTCAACCCCACCCTGGAGGCCCGGCTGCTCGACCACATCCACGACCTCCGCGAGCAGGGGTACACGTTCCTGCTCGTCGAACACGACATGGACCTCATCATGGAACACTGCGAACGGGTCATCGTGATGCACCAGGGGCGCGTCCTGACCGAGGGGACGCCCGAAGAGGTCGCCGCCGACGAGGACGTCCTTGAAGCCTACCTCGGAGGGGACGTGTGAGCCCCGACGCCGATGCCGACGCCGGCGGGGGGAACGACGCGGCCGACGTCGGCGCGGCCGCCGCGGTCGCGGAGCCCGGCCTGCTGTCGGTACGCGACCTCGACGCCGGCTACGGCGACCTGCAGATCCTCGACGGTGTCGACCTCGACGTCGGCGCGGGGGAGTACGTCGCCATCGTCGGCCCGAACGGCGCCGGCAAGTCGACGGTGATGAAGTCGGTGTTCGGGCTGACCAACCGGATGGACGGGACCATCACGTTCGACGGCGAGGAGATCACCGACCGCAAGCCCGAGGAGATCATCCACCTCGGCCTGGGCTACGTGCCACAGAACGACAACGTCTTCACCTCGCTGACGGTCCAGGAGAACCTGGAGATGGGGGCGTACGTCCTCGACGAGGTCCCCGGGGAAGCCCTCGACGAGGTGTTCGCGCGGTTTCCCATCCTCGAAGAACGGCGCGACCAGCGCGCGGGGACGCTGAGCGGCGGCCAACAGCAGATGCTGGCGATGGGACGGGCGCTGATGCTCGATCCCGCGCTCCTGTTGCTCGACGAGCCGTCGGCCGGCCTGGCGCCGGACCTGGTCGACGAGATGTTCGACAGGATCGACGAGATCAACGCCGCCGGCACGGCGATCCTGATGGTCGAGCAGAACGCGACGGAGGCGCTGCGCCGGTGCGACCGGGGCTACGTGCTCGCCAACGGTCGGAACCGGTACACCGACGCGGGCAATCGGCTCCTCGAAGACGAGGAGGTCCGTCGCCAGTTCCTCGGCGGGTGAGCCGTCCGTCCTCCGGCCGATCGGACCGTCGCTGGCGGGCGGCTCGCTACTTGCCCGCGAGTGCCGTCTCCAGCGCCGAGGTGTACGACGAGGCGCCCTTGTTGAATCCGACCTGGTGGACCACCTCGCCGCCGAACTGGTTCTGGAACACCTCGGTGAACCGCTGTGAGAGCTGTTGTCCGTAGTCGTTGTTGACGTAGAGCGTGGCGGCCGAGGAGTTCCCGAGCCGCTCGCTCGCGACCTGTGCCATCACCCGGCCCTGGAGGAAGTCGGAGGGGGCCGTCCGGAAGATGTAGTCGTCGTCCTCCAGGTTGGTGACCGAGAGGGCCGTCGAGGAGGGCGAGCAGCCGACCATCTGGTTGGGGATGAACACCTGCTTCGAGACGGGGATGTTGACGCCCGAGGAGGCCGAGCCACAGACCGCCGGAACGCCGGCGCTGGCGAGCGACTGGGCCGCGCTCACGCCCGCGCTCGGCGAGGTCTGGGAGTCCTCGACTTGCGCGTTCACGCTGAGGTCGAGGTCGCTGTCGTTGACCTGCTTGACCGGAAGCTGGGCGGCGTTGATCATCGGGCCGCCGACCGACGCCAGGTCGCCCGTCTCCGGAAGCAGGATGCCGACCGAGATCTCGCGTCCCATCCCCCCGGGGGCGCTGTCGGCGGACGGGCCGGCTCCCTCCGGGTTCTTGCTCTTGAAGTTCTGCTTCTCGACGGCCTCGACGTCGTCGGCGCCCTGGCCCTTGAACTGCCAGATCTGGTAGGCCGCCGAGGCGGGATCGCCGGCCTCGTCGAAGTTCGTCGTCGAGGACGCCCCCTGGTAGTTGATGTCGTCGCCGTTGGCGGCGGCCTGGACGGCGTCGAGGAAGTTCTGTGGACCGTACTGGGTACCGCTCGGGTTGGCGATGCGCCGCATCTGGTCGCGGATCGACGTGCCGCTGTTCTCGCCCGCGGCCGCGTTGGCGAGGATCAAAAGCGCCACCGAGTCGTACGACTGGGAGGTGAACACGCCCGGCGCGGAGCCGTACTGGTCCCGGTAGAGCCCGTTGAACGCGTCCTGGTTCGGTCCGCCGGCCGCCGGCGCCGTCCCCGTGACGTTCGCCATGTCGTTGCCCACCTGGCCCGGGAGGGTGGCGTCCTGCAGACCGTCGGGCACCAGCACGTCCTGCTCGTTGCCGCCGGTCATGCTGTAGTAATCGCGGAAGAGCTGGATCCCCGACTGGGGATAGCCGATGACGACCAGCATCTCCGGGGCGCCCCCGCCCATCCCGCCGGCGGTCGTGCCCTCGCCGGAGGTCTCCGTGCCGCCACCGCTCGTGGTGGTCTCGGTGCCGCCCCCGCTGGGGTTTCCGACACATCCCGCCAGTCCGAGGACGCCGGCCGCCCCGGCGCCCGCGATGAAACTCCGCCGGTCGATCTTCCGTGACATATGTCCTGATATATAGGAACGACCTTTTATAAATTTACTCGTGGGTGATCAGTCACGAACGGTCGTGAACGGAGTCGAGCGGGCCTGAGGCGTCGAACGCGCCGACGAACGCATCCGTCTACCTGGCGCGGTCGGGCGCCCCGGCGTCCCCGTAGGGCCAGTACCCCCCCGCGCGCATGGCGCGCCCGACGGCCCGGTGGAAGTCGATCAGGTCCTCGAACTCCTCCTGGTCGACCTCCTCGAAGACGTCCGCCACCGGGACGACCCGCTCGGCGTCGATGCGCACGGGGTCGTCGCCGTACTCTTCGACGAACGACTCGCGGGAGATGGGCATCTCGTCCTCGTCGACCTTCTTGACGAGGATGGCGTGGCCGTACTTGCGCCTCCCCTCGCTTCCCTCCTCGCCGTCGGGGTCGTGGGGCCAGTCCATGCCCGTCGTGGGGGGAGCGCGCGCAAAGGCGTTACGCCCCTGCTGCGGCGGACGGTGACCGGTCCGGGGGTCGACGACGCGTCCCGCTCACTGACGTTCGCGGAGACGCGGTGGGAGTGGGATTCGAACCACGGTCAGACGGTCGCCTCGCTCCGCTCGGCGCTGCGTCTTCCCCGATTCGAATCCACGTGTGCCGCTCACCGCTCACTGACGTTCGCGGAGACGCGGTGGGAGTGGGATTCGAACC
>JBDGUC010000001.1:0-24764 GCA_042216285.1 Haloferacaceae archaeon | reverse complement strand
CCGTGCCGTCCGCGGACCCGACCTCAGCCGTCGTCCGCCGGGCGGTCCCCGTCGGCGCCCCCGGTCGCGTCGCCCGGCGCCGTGGGGGCGTCCGTGCCGTCCGTCGTCCGCTCTCCGTCCGCGTTCTCCGGGCCTTCCGGGTCCCCGACGGCCGCATCGGGCTCGCCGCCGCGCAGGTCCGACAGCCGCGTGACGGCGTCGTCGGTCGTCCCCTCGACCGACCGGCGGTCGGGGTCCAGGCGCGCCGACTCGTCGGCGCCGGCGGTCGACGCGGACGACCCGTCGGGGGGACGCACGTCCGTCGAGCCACAGAGCGGACACCCGCTCCCGGGGTCCTCGACCGGCGTCCCGCAGACGGCACAGACGCCGGCCGCCGTCGCGTCCGCGGCCTCGGCCTCGACGCCGCTCCCGCCGTCGCCGCCGAGGAGCGCGCCGAGCCAGTCGCGCAGACGGCCGAGCAGGCCCCCGCCTCCGTTACCGGCGCCCCCGTCGGTCATCGGTAGTGGCGAAAGAGCAGCCCCCGCACGTCGTCCTTGGTGCGGGCGTGTTCGGTCGTCCCGTCGGGCAGGTCGACCTCGTAGCGCGCGTCCGCGGCGTCGGACTCGCGCCACCGGTCGTCGTGGTCGGCGAGCAGGTTCATCATCGCGTCGAGTTCGGCGGCGTCGCCGCCTGCCACGGCCGCGGGCCCCGCGCCCTCGTCGGTCGATCCGTCGTCGCCCCCGGTGTCGTCGCTCCCGGTCGCGTCGGTCGCTCCGTCCCCGGTCCGGCCGTCGGCCGATCCGTCGTCGCCCCCGGTGTCGTCGGTCGCGTCGTCCCCCGTTCCGTCCGTGCCGTCGTCGTCCCCCGTTCCGTCCGTGCCGTCGGCGTCCACCGTCTCCGGCGCCCCCTCGTTCCCCGTCGGTGCGTCGATCGATCCGGCCCCGGCGTCGGGTTCGTCCCCGTCGGCCTCGTACCGGTCGAGCAGATACTCGACCGCGTCGCTGGCCCGGACGTGGCCGTACTTGCCGACCACGTCGGCCGCGAGCGCCTCCTGCACCGCGTGCAGGCGGTCGCGCTGGTCCTCGGTGATCTCGATGTCGGGCATGGTCCCCGTGCCCGTGGTCCACCCGGCGGCTCTTGAAGGGCCCGGCCGCCGGTACGCGCGTGCTCGCGGCCCGTCTGCGGTCGCGTCCGTCCTCGGCTCCCGACGTCCGCTCCGTTCCGACACGCTCTCCTATCGGGCCGTCCTACGACCGGCCATGCGTGTCAGGGACTGGCGGGCGATCCTCGAAGACGTGACCGAGTCGTCGGCCGACCCGGACGGCTGGCGCGCGATCGGTGGCCGCCGGGCCGCCGGAGTCGGAGAGGACCTCTATCTCGGTCACCCGGCCGTCGGCGTCTACCACCTCAAGACCTACGCCCGGAACCCATTCGAGGTCGAGGGAGTGGGGACGCGGGTGGCCCGGAAGGTGGACGGCGACCTCGACCCGCTCCTGCCCGACGCGGACGGCGAGGACGGACGGTTCGCGGTCCGCACCCCGCCCGAGGACGAGGACCACGCCGAGCGGATGGGGCGGCGCGTCGAGGAGACGCTCCGGGTCCACTCCGAGGCGCCGACCGGCCCCGACGACTTCTTCCGGGACCTCATGGAGGCCCTCGACAGTCCGGCGTTCGGCCCGGTGCGCTTCGACCTCGCCGACCGTCCCGACCCCCTCGACGACCTCTCGACGACGTTCGAGGAGGCCGACCGGCTCCTCGACGCCGAACTCGACGACCTCGTCGAGGACGACGGGATCGGCCGCGGGTTCCAGTGAGCGCGGACCGGGATCGCGTCGGGGGTGGATTGATACGCCGTGGCGGCATGGGGCCGGTATGAGCGCGGAAGCGACGGTCCGCGAGTATTACGAGGCGCTCCGGCGCGGCGACCCCCTCGCGCCCTACTTCGCCGGGGACCGCCCCGCGGGGGACGACGCGGCTGGTGCCGACGACGGGGCGGGGCTCGCGGCCGGGAGCGAGGACGCGGCCGTCGTGAAATACGGGATCGGCGAACGGCTGGTCGGTCACGACGCGATCGCGGCGGGGTTGCGCGAGCAGACCCGGACGACGGCGGACTGGACCGTCGAGAGCGCGGCGCTCCGGGTCGTCGAGCGGCCGGCGTACGCCTGGTTCAGCGACGAGGTCTTCCTGGCCTGGACGGACCGCGAGGCCGACCGCGAGCGGGCGTTCGACACCCGCTGGAGCGGGACGCTCGAACGGCGGGCCGCCGGCGACGGCGACGACGGGTGGCGGTTCGTCGGGATGCACGTGAGCGTCCCTCACCCGATCGGAGCGGAGGACGCGGAGGACGCGGACGGGGAGGGGACGTCGGACGGCCGCGACGCGGGGAGGGTCTGACGACCGATGGTCGGCCCGAGCCTCTCCGACGAGGAGCGCGACGCGGCGAGTCTGCGACTGAAGGCGGGGTTCGTCCTGCTCGTCGCGGCCTCGGGCGGTCTCGTCGCGCTCCAGGCCGGCGGCTCGCTCGCGGAACTCGGCGTCGCGGTCGGCGCCGCGCTCCTCCTCGGAATCGCTCTGGTCCTCTTCCTCCAGCGGCTGGCGGGCGAGTTCTACGAATCTAGCTGATCCGCGCCAGCCACCGCTCGGGCGCGTCGAGTTCGGCGTCGGTCGGCAGGTTCTCCGGACGCTCCCACACCCGGGTCGCCGTCTCGACGTCGCGGGCGTCGGCCACCGCGCGGAAGAAGTCGGCGCCGCGCTCGTACTGGCGGCGCTTCAGACCGAGGCCGAGAACCCGCTTGAGCAGACGGGTCAGCGGGTCGCCGCCCGAGCGGCGTCGCGCGTCGACCTTCGCCCGCAGGTCCGCGTACTCGGCGTCGAACGCCCGGTCCATCACCAGTTCCGCGTACCCCTCGACGGCCGTCATCGCCACGTCGAGGTCGCGGAACGCCTCGCGGTCGAGGCGGCCGTTCGCCAGCGCGGCCACCCCGCGCTCCATCCGCCGTTCGAGGTGTTCGGAGAGCCAGGGCGCCGCCCCGAACTCCGCCGCGTGGGACACCTCGTGGAGGGCGATCCACCGGCGAAACCGGGGATACTCCACCCCGAGTTCGGCCGCCGCGTTCCGGATGTTCGGGTGGACGAAGTAGAGACCGTGCTCCTCGTCGCCGTCGGCGAGCAAGAGCGGGTCGTACTGGCCGAGGACGTGTCGGGCGAGGAAGGCCAGCGCCACCGACATCGACCCCGTGTTTGCGACCCGGGCGACCCCGGGCATCGTCCCCGGGCCGTGTTCTTCGAGCGGGCGCATGGCCCGACGGATCGTCCGGACGTTGGCGTCGATCCAGTGGTGGCGGTTCTGGATATCGACGGTCTCGGGCAGGTCGAACTCGACGCCGGCGACCGTCCGCAGACGGTCGCGCGCGTCCCGCACGTCGGCGGCGTAGCCGTCGCGCTCGCCGGCCGACAGGTCGAGTGACCCGGGCTCGGTGGCCGCCTTGGCCGCCTCGGCGACGGCCCCCCAGTCGGCCTGTCCGGTCCCCGAGGCGCCGGTCACCGCACGAACGCTTTCCAGAAGGTTCATGCGATCCGTAGCGGACGACCGGGCAAAACCCTTCGGCCCGGACGCGGCGTTCCGGGTCCCCGATTCGACGAACGTCGATATCCGGTCGCGGGGCGACGGGCTCCCGGTGTGACCGCGAGAACCACAACGCATTACGTCCCCTCCACCCATCTCCCGGTCGTGTCACGGGGGTACGAGGTCGTGGTCGCCGGCGGCGGTCCGTCCGGCCTCCAGTTCGCCCGCGAGGTCGCCGGACGGACCGACCGGTCGGTCGCGGTGCTGGAGGCGAACGAGGCGCTCGCCGACAACGACAAGTCGACCGGCGGGACGTTCGACCAGGTGATCGAGGGGTACGACGTCCCGGACGACGTGATCATGGCCGAGAGCCGGGACGTCGTCTTCGAGGGGCCGGAGGCGAGCGTTCGGCTCCCGCTCCCGGGCTACGTGCTCGACTTCCCGGCGTTTCTGGAGTTTCTGGGCGCCGACGCGGCGGCGCGCGGCGCGACCGTCCGGACCGGCGCCCGGGTCACGGAGCCGATCCTGGACGACGACGGCGGGGTGACGGGCGTCCGGTACTGGGCGGGCGGGGCACGCCGGGAACTGCACGCGGACCTCGTGGTCGACGCGACCGGGCCGGCGGCCGTCCTCGCCGGGCCGCTGGGGATGTTCGACCGCGAGTCCGCCCAGCGCGGCATCGGCAAGGAGTACGAGGTGGTCGGGCGGTACGACCTCGACTCGATGCTGTTCGGGTTCGACCACGCCGACGCGCCCGGGGGGTACGCGTGGACGTTCCCGGCCGGGGACGGAGCGTTCAAGGCGGGCGTCTGCTGGGTGGACGACTTCTACCTCGCACACCGCCCCCCGGACGGCGGGACGATCGATCGGTACGTCGAGCGGTGGCTGGACGCGGATCCGCGGTGGGAGGCGGAGGAAACGAGAGCGGTTCACGCCGGGAAGGCGCTGTCGAACAACTCCCTCAACCGGCGGGCGGTGGATGGACTGGTGGCCGTCGGCGACGCCGTGTCGAGCATCAACCCGCTGTTCGGCGAGGGGATCCGGCCGGGGATGGAGTCGGCGACGATGGCCGCCGACGTCGCCATCGAGGCGCTCGCGGCCGGGGACACCTCCCGGGAGCGCCTGGCGGCCTACGAGCGGCGGTGGAACGACGAGAAGGGGCGGTTCTGGAAGACCCAGCGGGCCGTCGGGGAACTCCTCTACGACTTCGACCGCGACCAACAGGACCGGTTCGTCCGGAAGGTGGGGAACATGTCGGACGCACAGGTCGAGCGGCTCCAGCGGTACGAACTGACGATCCCCGACCTGCTCGGACTCTACCCGTTCGCGCTCACGGACCTCCGGAAGGTGCCGGCGCTCCTCAGACATCTGTGAGGGCGCGGTCCACGCGTCGAACGACCCCGCGGGCCGTCGGTGCCGTGCGGGCCGTCAGTGCGCGTACTCGTCCTCCCGGATCTGCACGTACCGACCGTTCCGGACGCGGAACTTGTGCCACCGGTAGCCGAGCAGGAGCTTCATCGCCCCCCAGCCGGCGGTAAAGCGCCTCCGGAACATCCCGAACCCCTCGCTGTCGGCGAGCATCCGCCGCGCGATCCGGAAGGCGCGGTCCCAGTCGCGCGGGCGGTAGTCCCGGACCATGTCGGCCATGGCGACGTTGCGGACCACCTCCTCGCCGATGGCGGCCTTCCAGGCACGGTTGTACTCCGAGAGGTCGCCGCGAGCGGCGAGTCGGCCGGCGATCGCTCCCGTGCGGACCGCGACGTGGTCGCCGCCCTCGTGGAACGCCGACGTGGTACCCATGGCCCCGCCGACGACCGCGACGCCGGCGCCGACCGGCGAGTCGATCGGTCGGGTCGAGGAGATGGGGTAGGTCTCCGTTCCCTTCGACTTCCCGCGGTCCTCGACGAGCGGGAAGTCCTCCAGGTCGTACCGGTCTCCCCACTCGCTTTCGAGCAGGCGACGGAGGTACTCGCGGCCGGCCGGCACCGTCTCGTCTCCCGGATCGAGCAGAACGTAGTCGTCGCGGTCCGGGACCGCGTCGAGGTCGAGGTCGATGGGCATCGTCAGCCCGATCCGGGCGACGTCGTCGTCGTTCGGGAAGACCCAGGGGTAGGCGGTGTGGCCGGGGACGTACCCCCACCAGAAGGTGATCGCCCCGCGGACCGCCTCGGCGACGTCGGCCGGGAGGCGGCGGTACTCCTGGTAGGCGATGTGGTTCGCGCGGGTCGAGGCGAGGCGGTCGGTGACGTCGAAGGGGAGAACGCGGTCGAGCACGCGGTTGGTGACCGTCCGCTGGGGACCGTCGGCGAGGACGAGGGCGTCGGCGGCCACGTCCTCGCCGTCGGCGGTGCGAAGCAGGTGGCGAGCGTCGTCGCCGGGTTCGACGTCCCTGACCGCCGTCCCGACCCGGTAGCCGGCGCCGGCGGCGGTCGCCCGCGAGCGCAGGAAGTCGTCGAAGCGGGCGCGCTGCATGCAGAAGCCGAAGCCGTCGTACGAGGAGTCGATGCCAGTCCCCCGGAGGGTGCAGGACTCGGTCGGGCCGACGAACTCGGCCCGGTCGAGGTCGTGGAGGACGACCCCCTCGGGAAACTCGTCGGGGTGGATCCCCATGATGTCCACCCAGTAGTCGAGGATGCCCGCGGCGTCCGTCGAGTCGGGGCCGAGGCCGTCGCGGTCCTCCCGGGGGACGCCCTTCTCCAGGATCAGCGCCGAGGCCCCGGCGTCCGCGGCCGCGTGTCCGGCCGCCGCACCGGCCGGGCCCCCGCCGACGACCGCCACGTCGACTCGCTCCATGATCACCACGACGGGTGGCGGTCGGCATTAAACGCACGGAACCGGTCGGACTGCCGGACGGCGGTCCCCGGACCGCCCGGCGGCCCCCGTCCGTCCTGCCGGTGGGAGTAGGCACAAGGCCCCGGGCGGTCGATGGGGCCGCATGAGCGACACGACGAGCGACCCGGACGTGGTCGTGGTGCGCCAGAAGGTCCACGGCCGCCCCGCGTCGGACTACGCGGCGATCCTCCGGGAGGTGCTCCCCGATCACGAGGTTGCGCTCGCGTCCACGCCCGAGGAGGAACGCGACCTGGCCGCCCGCGCCGACGTGGCGACGGGGATCCACATCGACGAGGCGCTGCTCGAAGTCGCGGACATCGACCTGTTCGCGTGCGTCTACGCCGGCACCGATCACCTGCCGATGGACGCCCTGCGCGAGCGGGGCGTGGCGGTGACCAACGCCTCGGGGGTTCACGGGCCGAACATCGCGGAGTACGTCGTCGGAGCCATCCTCGCGTTCACGCGGGACTTCCGGCGGGCGTGGCGCCAGCAGGAGCGCGGCGTCTGGTCGTCGTTCCACGCGGGCGAACTGCACGGCTCGACGGCGACGGTCGTCGGCCTCGGCGCCATCGGCCGGACCGTGGTCGACCGCCTCGACGCGTTCGGCGTCGAGACGCTCGGCGTCCGCTACACGCCGTCGAAGGGCGGCCCGACCGACGAGGTGTACGGCTTCGAGGACCTGCACGACCCGCTGGCCCGCTCCGACGCCGTCGTCCTCGCCTGCCCGCTCACCGAGGAGACCGAAGGGCTGATCGGCGAGGAGGAGTTCCTGACGATGCCGACCGAGGCGATCCTCGTCAACGTCGCACGCGGACCCGTGGTCGACACCGACGCGCTGGTGTCGGCACTGCGGTGGAACGACGTCGGCGCGGCGGCCGTGGACGTGACCGACCCCGAACCGCTCCCGGAGGACCACCCGCTGTGGTCGTTCGACGACGCCCTCGTCACGCCACACAACGCGGGCGAGACGCCCCAGTACTACCGGCGGGCGGCCGAGATCCTGGCACGGAACCTCCGGACCGTCGCCGAGACCGGCCGGTACGAAGACCTCGAAAACCAGGTCATCTGAGTCGGAGACGGCGGTCGACGGCGGTTCCGACCGCGAGCGGGGTCCGGGTCACGGTCCGGACCCGGCGCAGTTCGAGGGTCACCGGCGTGGCTCCGCGATCCGGGTGCAAAGCGTTCCGACGCCCTCGTAGGTGATCTCCACGACGTCGCCCGGTTCGACCAGGCCCGGGTTCGCGGGGCTTCCGAGCGCGACCACGTCCCCGGGCCGGAAGGTGAACCGCTCGGAGAGGTAGGAGACGATCTCGTGCGGGTCGAACAGCATCAGTTCGGTGTTGCCCTCCTGGCGACGCTCGCCGCTCACGTCGGTGTGCATGTCGATCGACGCGGGATCGACGTCGGTCTCGATCCACGGGCCGAGCGGCCCGGAGCCGTCCCAGGCCTTGCGCGCGGTGCGGGACTGCTGGTCGAGGGCGTCGAGGTCGTTCATGAGGGTGTAGCCCCCGACCACGTCGGGCACGTCTCCGGGGGCGACGTCGTGGCACCGCTCGCCGACGACCGCCGCGAGTTCGCCCGCGTAGGTCACCTCGTCCGAGAACGTCGGGTAGGCCACCGGCTCGTCCGGTCCGACGACGGCGGTCGGCGGCTTGATGAAGAAGTCCGGCTCCTCGGGGCGCTCGTAATCCATCTGTTCGAGGGTCGCGGCGTAGTTCCGGCCCACGCAGTAGAGCGCCGAGGGTTCGCAGGGGGCGAGCAGGTCCTCGACGTTCGCCTCGTACTCCCCGTCAGCCGTGACGACGGCGCCGTCCCGGTATTCGCCGGTCACCGGTCCGGACGCCGTCCCGACGCGTGCCAGTCGCATACCGCCACCCTGCGAGGGGGTCACCATACCGGTTGTGGTTCCGCGGACCCGACGGTGGGTATCGACGATCGTCGAATTCTCGGCGGTAGATTTATGCGGCCGGGGGGCACCTACATCAAAGACGATGATGGACATCGAACTCCGTCGGACGCAACTCGCCACGCCAGCCAGCGACCCCGGATTCATGGAGAGCGCGGCCGCGAGCGCCGCCGACGAGGTGTTTCTGGACCTGGAGGACGCCGTGGCACCGGGCGCCAAGGTCGACGCCCGCGGCATGCTGATCGAGGCCGTCAGGGAGCACGACTGGTCGGGGAAGATCCTCTCTTACCGGATCAACGGCGTCGACACGAAGTGGTGGTACGACGACGTGATCGAGGTGGTCGGCGCGGTCGGCGGGGCCATCGACGACCTGATGATTCCGATGGTCGCGGGGCCGAGCGACGTCCACACGGTCGAGAACCTCCTGCGCGGCGTCGAGGAGAACGCCGGTCTCGCCGTTGGCGAGATCGGACTCGAAGTCCAGATCGAGGACGGCGAGGGGATGCAGAACGTCCACGAGATCGCCCACGCCTCCGACCGCCTGTCGGCGATCATCTTCGGTCCCGGGGACTACGCGGCCGCGATGGGCACGCCGGGCCTCGACATCGGGCAGTTCCCGGACTACCCGGGCCACTACTGGCACCACGCCCTCTCGGAGTGCAACTCGGCCGCCAAATCGGCGGGCCTCCCGTGTCTCGACGGCCCCTACGCGGACATCGAGGATCGGGCGGGCTTTCGCACCTCGGCGGAGCGCGCCAACATGCTCGGCTGCGACGGCAAGTGGGCCATCCATCCCAGTCAGATCGAGATCGGCAACGAGGTCTTCGCGCCCGACCCCGAGGTCGCCGAGCGCGCCCAGCGGATCGTCGACGCCTACGCCGAGGCACAGGCGGAGGGACGGGGCGCCGTCTCGGTCGACGGACAGATGGTCGACGAGGCGACCAACAAGATGGCCCGCGACATCGTCGCCAAGGCCGAGGCCGCCGGCATCCTCTGATCGCGTTCGTCGTGACCGTTCACCGCTGGTTCGCCGACCCGTTCCGTCGAACCAGCGGCACTGGCTCACAGCGAACGCGACGAACCCGCGCGCCGACGCCGCGTTCAGTTCCGGTCGCCGACGTCGATCGGACAGCCGCGGATCTCCCCGCCGCGCATCCCGTCGGCGAGCCAGTGGATCGAGAGGACGAGCGCGGCGAGCGCGAGCAGGGAGAACTCCTGGCCGTCGAGCGGGAGGAGCGTCAGGAGGCCGGTCGCACCGGCGAGCGCGAGGAGGCCGGCGAGCACCGCCGACCCGCAGGCCGCACAGCCGGCCCCCAGGGTGCCGAGCAGGACGCCGGCGGCGCTCCCACCCCCCTCGCGGAGCGCCAGCCCGTGCTCGCGGACGTGGTAGGCGACCAGCGCGAGGTCGACGCCGGTCAGCGCGGCCACGAGCACGAGGAGGAAGCCGGCGAGGGGAGCGAAGGACGTGCCGACGAACGGGTAGAGTCCGAGCAGGACGGCGAGGCGGGCCCCGACCGGGAGCGATCCGCCGACCACCACGTCGGCCACGAGTGCGACGTTCCCCGAGACGACGAAGGCGGTGAGAGCCAGGGCGGCGGCGACGACCGCAAACGCGGCGTACGCCGGCGCCCCGAGGACCAGCCGCGAGGTCCGGCCCATCAGGCGCCAGTCCTCGACGCGGGTGGGGAGCCGGACGGCCATCTCAGAGCCCCAGGGCGTTGGTGACGACGGCGTAGCTCACGCTCCCGACGACCTTCGTTCGGTACGTCCCGCCGCGAAACAGGAAGACGGTCGGCGTGGCGTTCACCCCGGCGTCGGTGGCGGCCGCCACGTCGGCCTCGACGGGGGAATCCGCGTCCCCCGAGCGGACCTCCGAGACGACGGCCGCTCCGTCGACCGTCGTCTCCGCGTCGAGGAACGTCCGCGTCCGGTCGAGGACGTTCTCCCCGTCGAACGCAGACTGCGTCGAGAAGTAGCGGTCGGCGAGCGCCCAGTGGGCGTCCGCGTCCCGCGCGTACGTCGCCTCCAGCGCCCGGCTGGCCGGCTTCCCCCACGGGGAGACGTTCGGGTAGAGCCGGAAGACGAACGTCGCGTCGCCGGGGTCGGCGAGAGCCGACCGGATCCGGGGGACCGTCTCGCGCTCGAAGGCGGCACACCGCGGGCAGGAGGGGTCCTCGAAGGCGACGATGGTCCCCCGGCCATCCCCGGGCGGCGGGCCGAACCGCGGCTGTTCGTCGACGTCGCGGCCCGCGGGATGGGAGTCGAGGGACGGGGGGTCGCCGTCGGCGCTTCCGTCGCCGGTCCCGCCACCGACACAGCCAGCGACGACGCCGCTCGCGGCGACGACGGCGGCGAGGGCCCCGCGCCGAGAAACCCCGTCCATGTCCGTCGTGGAGCGCCGCGCGGTGAAAAGCCGTTCCCCGCCGTGCGCCGCGGGCGGGCGACCGGCGGCGGCCGCGACGGGACCGGGAACGCCGGGCGGCCTCAGTCCGCCAGCGGCTCGACGAGTTCGACGACGTGGCCGTCGGGGTCCTCGACGAACGCCGTGTAGGCGCCGGCCGCGTGGTTGGGGGCGGGCGCCTGGACGACGCCGTGGTGGTCGATCCGCTCGAACGTCGCGTCCACGTCGTCGACGCCCAGCGCGACGTGGTCCCAGGCGGTCCCGACCTCGAACTCCGTCTCGCCCTCGGTCCGCGAGAGCTGGAGTTCGACGCCGTTGTCCGCGGCCAGATACCGGTTCTCGGTCGCGCCGTCGGCGAACGACCACGACTCCTCGAAGCCGAACTGCTCGTAGAAGGCGATCGACGCGTCGAAGTCGGCGACGTTCAGGCAGACGTGGATCAGGTCCATGGGGACGGGTCGACGGCAGACACCAAAAGGTTGCGCCCGCGACTGCGGTCGCTCGCACCACGGAGCAACCGGTCGGTTGCGGCGGCGTCATCCCCCACCACAGGCGTTAACAGGCCACGGCCGCAGGGGGCGGTATGACCGTGTCGGACGATCCGACGGGGGGCAATCCGTCGGCGGATGCGCTGGGCCACGATCGGCACGACGTGGCCGAGTACCGCGACCTCGCGCGCGACCTCCGGGAGCGTGTCGAGGGGGGCGTCGAGTTCGACGAGTACGCACAGGTGCTGTACGCGACCGACGGGAGCATCTACGGGGCGCGGCCCGCCGGCGTGGTCTTCCCGACCGACGTCGAGGACGTACGGGCGGCCGTGGCGGTGGCGACCGACCACGAGACGCCGGTCCTCCCGCGGGGGGCCGGCTCCTCGCTCGCGGGCCAGGCCGTCGGCCCGGGCTGTGTCGTCCTCGACCTCTCCCGGCACATGGACGAGATCCGCCACGTCGATCCGGACGCCCGCGAGGCGACCATCCAGCCCGGCGTCGTTCAGGACCACCTGGACACCCGACTGGAGGAGGAGGGGCTGAAGTTCGCGCCCGACCCCGCGTCCTCGAACCGCGCGACGATCGGCGGCGGGATCGGCAACAACTCGACCGGCGCCCACTCGGTGCGGTACGGCATCACCGACGCCTACACCGAGGAGTTGCGGGTGGTGCTCTCCGACGGGTCGCTGATCCACACCCGCGAGGTCGTGCTGGACTCCCCGGAGTACGAGTCGATCGTCGGGAAGGACGACTTGGAGGCGGAGATATACGAGACGGTCCGCCGCCTCGTCGAGGAGAACGAGGAGGAGATCGAGACCCGGTATCCGGAGCTGAAGCGCTCGGTGTCGGGTTACAACCTCCAGAAAGTGATTTACGAGAACGGGGACGGCGAGCGCGCGATCAACCTCTCGAAGCTGTTCGTCGGGAGCGAGGGGACCCTCGGGGTGGTCGTGGAGGCGACCGTCTCGCTCGTCACCCTCCCCGAGGAGACGGCGCTCGCGCTCTACTGCTTCGAGGACCTCGTCGACGCGATGGAGGCGGTTCCCGAGGCGCTCGAACACGACGTGAGCGCGGTCGAACTGATGGACGACGAGGTGTTCGACCTGGCCGCGGCGTCGACGGAGTACGCCCAGTACGTCGAGACGGTCCCCGAGGGGACGGCGGCGGCGCTGATGATCGAGTTCGACTCGGAACTCGTCGACGACTTCGAGGAGGAGATCGCGGCGACGACCGAGCGGTTCGTCGAGGACGGCGCGGCCTTCGAGGTCGTCGAGGCCTACACCGACGAGGCCCAGGCCGACCTCTGGAAGCTCCGGAAGGCGGCCATCCCGCTCCTGATGAGCCTGCAGGGCGACGCCAAACCCTACCCGTTCATCGAGGACGCCACCGTCCCGCCCGGCGAACTGTCGGAGTACGTCACGGAGTTCGAGGAGATCCTGGACGCCCACGACACCTCGGCGGCCTACTTCGCCCACGCCGGGGGCGGCACGCTCCACATCCGCCCCATCCTGAGCCTCAAGGAAGAAGAGGGGATCGAGACGATGCGCTCGATCACCCAGGACGTCACCGACATCGTGCTCGACCACGGCGGCGCGTTCTCGGGCGAGCACGGCGACGGGATGGCGCGCACGGAGTTCAACCCGAAGATGTACGGCCCGGCGCTCTGGGCGGCGTTCAAGGAGCTGAAGACGACGTTCGACCCCGAGTGGCTGTTACACCCCGGGAACGTCGTCTACCGCGAGGGGCCGGACGACGTGGGGCCGGACGGCGAGCGCGGCGTCGGCGCCGACATGCGCGAGCACCTGCGCTACGGCGCCGGCTACCAGTCGCTCGAACCGCAGACGGCACTCGACTTCGACGACGAGGGCGGATTCTCCCACCTCGTCGAACTGTGCAACGGCTGTGGCACCTGCCGGCAGTCCGAGTCGGAGGTGATGTGTCCGACCTACCGGGCCTCCAGAGAGGAGATCCAGACCACCCGCGGCCGGGCGAACATGCTCCGGGCGGCGATCGGCGGCGACCTGGACGACGGGGAGATCCACTCCGAGCGGTTCCAGGAGGAAGTGCTGGGGCTCTGTGTCGGCTGCAAGGGGTGTGCGAGCGACTGCCCGACCGGCGTGGACATGGCGAAGCTGAAGGCGGAGGTGAAACACCAGCACCACCGGGAGGAGGGGGTGAGCGCCAGGGAACGACTGTTCGCCCACATCGATACGCTGGCACGGCTGGGGAGCGCGACGGCGCCGCTGTCGAACTGGCTGCCGAAGCTTCCCGGCGCGCGCAGAGTGCTGGAGCGGGCGGCCGGGATCGCCGCCGACCGACAACTGCCGACGTTCGCGGGCGAGACGCTCGTCGACTGGTTCGACGCCCGCGGCGGCTGTCGTCTCCCCCCCTCCGAGGCCGACGATCAGGTGCTCCTCGTCCCCGACACCTACACCAACTACATGTATCCCGAACCGGGGAAGGCCGCCGTCCGGGCGCTGGAGGCGATGGGCGTCTACGTCCGGGTGCCCGACGACCTCGAACCGAGCGGCCGGGCGGCGTTCTCGTCCGGCTGTCTCGACCTCGCACGCGAGCGCGCCAGGGCGAACGTCTCGGCGCTCTCCGGACGCGTCGCCGACGGCTGGTCGGTCCTCTTCATCGAGCCCTCCGACGCCGTGATGGTCCAGGACGAGTACCGCGACATGCTCGACGGCCGTGGGGTCGAGCGCGTCGCCGCGAACACCCACAGCGTGCTGGAGTACGTCGACGTCGCCCGCCTGGACGAGGCGGCCGACTTCGACGCCCCGGACGAGACGCTCGCGTACCACGGCCACTGCAACCAGAAGGCGACCAACAAGGACCACCACGCGGTCGGGGTGCTCCGGCGGGCCGGGTATCGAGTGGAGCCCCTGGACACCACCTGCTGTGGGATGGCCGGGAGCTTCGGCTACGAGGCCGAACATTACGACCTCTCGCAGGCCATCGGCCGTCTCCTGTTCGACGCGGTCGACGGGAGCGACGCCGACGGCGTGGTCGCGCCGGGTGCCTCCTGTCGGACGCAGTTGAGCGACCGTCCGGGGGGCGAGCGACCGCCCCATCCCGTCGAGAAGGTCGCCGAGGCGCTTCGCTGACGCGGGCGCGGCGGCGACGGTCCGGACGAGCTAAGGGGCGTCCGTCCGTGCGCCCGCCCATGGCGGACCTGCAGGTGGCGGTCGACGGGACGGAGCTGGAAGCGACCTGGACGGACGACAGCCCGACGACCCGCGCGGCCGTCGCGGACGCGTTGCCGCTCGCCGGCGACGCCGCGCGGTGGGGCGACGAACTCTACTTCACGGTGCCCGTCGAGGCCGACCCGGAGAACGCCCGGGCGGTCGTCGAGCCCGGGACGGTCGCCTACTGGCCCCGGGGGCCCGCACTCTGTCTGTTCTGGGGACCGACGCCGGCCTCGACGGACGAGCGGCCGCGGGCGGCGTCGCCCGTGAACGTGCTCGCCCGCGTCGGGGACGTCGGCCCGCTCTCGGGAGTCGAGGGCGGGGCGACGGTCCGGATCGAGGAGGGGTAGGGCCAGGGCGGCGGCGACCACCGCAAACGCGGCGTACGCCGGCGCCCCGGGGAGCGGGCGCGGATCCGCGTGGTCCGCCCGTCGTCACCGCCGTGCGGGCGTCGGGACGACCGCGAGCGGGACGGGACAGTTCCGGACCAGGCGCTCGGCCGCGCTCGGCAGGGCCAGTTCGTCGAGCGTCGCCTTCCCGCGGGTGCCGACGACGACGAGGTCGACCGGATTCCCGTCGAGGAACTGGAGGGTCGCCCGGTCGAGGGCCCCGTAGCCGAACCTCGTCGTCACGGTCGTCCCGCCTTCGGCCGCGATCCGTTCGGCCGTCGCGGCGAGTTCGTCCATCCGCTCCTCGCGGGCGTCGAACTCGTCGAGGAGGACCGTCCGGTCGGCCCCCCAGACGACCTGCATGCAGAGCGCCGTGACGTCGGCCTCGGGAAACAGCGAGCAGGCGAACGACAGGGCGTTCGTCGAGCGCGCGGTCCGGTCGACGGGAACGAGGATCCGTCGGGGCTCGGCCTCCGTTCGGGCCTCCGTCGGCAGGTCCATCCCCTCGTCGACGAGCACGGCGGGAATCGTCGGCGTCCGCGCGAGCCGTTCGCTCGCGTCGCCGGTGAGGTATTCGAGCACCCGGCGGATCCCACGACCCCTGACGTCCACGACCAGGAAGTCGACGTCGTGGCGCTCCCAGTAGTCGACGACGGCCCGCCTGACCCCGCCCACTGCCAGTTCGGTCGATAGCTCCCGGTCGTATTCGTCGGCGATGCGCCTCGCGTCCGCGAACACCTCCCGGTCGGCGCGGTCGCGCCGCTCGTCGATCCACTCCTCGAACGCGTCGGGCGAGCCGACCCACCCCCGCGACGAGGCCTCGCGGCCGACGACGTGGAGCGCGACGACTTCGTCGCCGGGAAACGCCGCGCACGCGTAGGTCAGCGCCCGTTCGGCCCGCGACGATCCGTCGAACGGGACCAGAACGCGCCGCGGCCGGGGACCGGACCGGGACCGGGGGCTCGCTTCGGTTCTCCGGGACATCTCTCCAGCCCCCTTCGACCACCGGACGGCGAATAAGCCTTTTTCGGCCGTCGGGAGACAGTGTCCGTCGCTGGCACGTGCCGAGGGACCGTCCTCGATCGACCGCTCAGAGCCAGCCCCGGTCGGCGAGCAGTTCGCCGTTGAGGATGCTCGCCCCGGCCGCCCCCCGGAGGGTGTTGTGCGCGAGGCAGTTGTAGCGGACGCCGCGGTCGGTCGACTTGATCCCGCCGGCGGCGACGGCCATGCCGCCGTCGCGGTGACGGTCGAGGCGTGGCTGGGGCCGGTCGGGATCCTCGAAGACGTGGATGAGTCGGTCGGGGGCGCTCGGGAGGTCGATGCCGGGATACGCGCGCATCGCGTCGGCGACCGCCTCGGGGTCGGGGTCCTCGGCGAGGTCGGCGAAGACGTTCTCCAGGTGACCGTCGAGGGTGGCGATGCGGTTGCAGGAGGCGTCGACGTCGGCGTCGTGCCAGGCCACCTCCCGACCGTCGAACTCGCCGAGCAGTTTCCGGGACTCGGTCTCCATCTTCTCCTCCTCGCCCCCGATGTGGGGGATGGCGTTGTCGATGATCTCCATGGAGGTGACGCCGGAGTAGCC
Organism: Haloferacaceae archaeon; assembly: GCA_042216285.1. GTDB lineage: Archaea > Halobacteriota > Halobacteria > Halobacteriales > Haloferacaceae > CAZMLQ01. The sequence continues at coordinate 8,431 of JBDGUC010000001.1, read as the reverse complement.
GGCCCCCGAGACGGCCTGGAGGGTCGCCACGCTGACGCGTTCGAGGCCGAACTCGTCGAGGGCGGCCAGCGTCGGCACCATGGTGATCGTCGAGCAGTTGGGGTTTTTCACCAGCGCGCCGTCCCACCCGCGCTCCTCGCGCTGGACCTCGATGAGGTCGAGGTGGTCGGGGTTCACCTCGGGGATTGTGAGCGGCACGTCGTCGGCGAGGCGCGCGTTCGAGGAGTTCGAGGAGACGACGTAGCCCGCCTCGCACAGGTCGGGTTCGACCTCGGCGCCGACGCTCGACGGCAGGGAGGAAAAGACCAGGTCGAGGTCGTCCGGGAGCGCGTCGGGGGCCGTCCGCCGGACGGTGATGTCGGCGACGTCCTCGGGAATCGGGGTGTCGAGACGCCACTTGGCCGCGTCGCGGTAGGGCCGGCCGGCGCTGTCCTCGCTCGCCGTCAGCGCCACCACCTCGAACTCGTGGTCGTCGAGCAACTGAACGAACCGCTGGCCCACGGCGCCCGTGGCGCCGAGGATGCCGACTCGTACGGACATGAGCGCCCCTTGGGATGGGTCAGCATAAGGCCGTTGGGATTCGGTCGGCTTCCGACCCGGGCGATGACGCCCGGCGTTGACGACGGCCCGGGCTGCGAACGACCGCCGACAACTACGTCGGAACGATTTTCACGAACTCTCTTTCCGTCTTTTGGAAAGGGGACACCCGTTAACGCGAGAACCATTACAAATCAGTGCCGCTCGTCGTTGAACGAGTCCCAACTATCACGAACGTATTTTGGAATTCGTTCTACCGACAGCGTGTGGTTTTTACTCATCAGACTACGAGGAACGCTCGATGTCGAAGGCAGCGATGCGGTGGAGTGGCGTGCTACTCCTCCTTCTCGGCGTCGGACTGTTCCTCGCCTCCGTCGTCCAGAACGTCGTCTCGGAACCCGGTCCCTACGACGTCGTTCAGTCGGCCTACGTCGGCGCGGCGGCGCTGTGCGTCGCCGCCATGGGCGGGTGGATGAGCTACAGGGAGTGGTCCACGTCGGACCGACGTCGCGTCCTCATCCTGACGATCCTCGGTGGCGTCTTTCTGTTCGTCCTCGCGCTCCTCGCAATGTTCGACCTGCAATCGTCGAACGTGATCGCCAGCATGGAGGTGGACTTCTTTCTCTTGCACTTCACGACGCTCGGCTGTCTCGGCGGCGGTATGGCCGGCGTGTACTACGTCCGGAGTCTCCAGGCCACGCGGCGCGCAACCGCGGAGCAGAATCGGTTCAACGCCATCCTGCGAGAGACTCCGTTACCCATCGTCGCCGTGAACGGGGACTGCGAGGTCGTCATCTGGAACGCCGCCGCGGAGGAGGTGTTCAGCTACGACGCCGCCGACGTTCTCGGCCGCCCCTCGCCGATCGTTCCGCCGGACAGGCGAGAGGAGTGTAACCGCCATCTCGATCGCCTCCGCAACGGCGACGACATTTCGGGCGTGGAGACGACGCGTCGGCGGAGCGACGGTACGCTGCTCGACGTGGAACTCTGGGCGACGTCCGTCCCCGACCCGACGACCGACGAGAGATACGCGGTGTTCGTCCTTCGAGATCTGTCCCGGATCAAGCTGCTAAAACAGCAGCGGGCCGTTCTCGAACGGATCCTCCGGCACAACCTCCGAAACGAGTTGTCGGTCATACGTGGCTACGCCGACCTCCTCGCCGCCGACGGAGACGACGAGCAGGCGTCGAGGGCGGAGACGATCCGGACGGCCGCCGACCGACTCGTCTCGCTGTCCGAACACGTCGGACGCCTGCAGCGCCTCGGCGAGGAGGTCGCGACACGTAACGTCAGCGCCTGCGTCGAAGACGTCGCCGAACGGGCCCGGAAGGAGCATCCGGAGGCGACGATATCGGTCGAGACGCCGACGGAGTCGTGGGCGCGAGCCGTGCCGCTGCTTCACGACGCGATCCGGGAGGCGGTCGAGAACGCGATCGTCCACGCCGACGCCCCGGAGCCGAACGTGTCGGTGACCGTCAGCGAGGACGTCGATGCGGATCGGGTGAAGGTATCGGTCGCAGACTCGGGCCCCGGTATTCCCGACACGGAGTGGTGACCGATCACGAACCGGATGGAAGATCCGCTAAATCACGGATCCGGACTCGGGCTCTGGGTCATGCAGTGGGCGGCGATCCGCTCGGGGGGCACGCTCACGAAGACCGACCGCGACCCGACCGGAACGGTCGTTACGTTCGAGCTCTCCAAGACGGTCGCCTCGACGCACCCGGGACCACGAGACGCCCCTGCCGAGAGGGGTGAAGCCGCCCCAGCCCCGCTTCCGGAGGAGGGACGACGATGACACGAGACGACGCCGCGACGATCCTCGTTGCGGAAGACGAACGCAGTCTCGCCGACCTCTACGAACGTTGGCTAGCCGACGCGTGCGACGTCCGTGTCGCCTACGGGGGCGAACGGGCACTCGAACTCGCGGACGACGGGGTCGACGTCGTGCTTCTGGATCGACGTATGCCGGATCCGCACGGAGACGAGGTTCTAGAGCGACTTCGGGACCGCGGATTCGAGGGGTGGATCGTGATGGTGACCGCCGTCACGCCCGACGTCGACGTCGTTGACCTGGCGTGTGACGACTATCTCCGCAAGCCGCTGACGCGGGCCGACCTGGTGGACGCGGTGGAGGGAGTTCTCGACTGCGACCGGTACGAGACGGACCTCCGCGAGTGTGCACGACTGGCCGTAAAACGGGCGACGCTCGTCGCCGAACGCCCCGAGAGCGACCTGCGGAGACGAGGAGTTTCGACGACTCGAACGGCGACTGGAGACGCTGCAGACCGAGTTGGACGTCGCCGCCGCGGCGTTCGACGACCGGGAGTTCAAAACCGTATTCGGACGACTCTGAGGCGACTCCGTTCGCCACGACCGGGGGGCCGGGTTCCCCCATCCCGGCGTCGATCGAACGTCGGACGCGAAGCGCCGCGATGGACGTATCGGGGCGTCGAGGGGTGGGGAAGGGCAACGTTTACACTCCGTCCTGACCCGCTCTCGGTCATGAGCGAGACGGTCCTGCTGGTCGGGGGCGGCGGCCGCGAGCACGCCATCGCGCGGGCGCTCGCTGGCGACTGCACCCTCTATGCGTGTGCGAGCAACCGCAACCCCGGCATCTCCGGGCTGGCGGCGGGCGTTGCGACCGTCGACGAGCGCGACGTCGAGGGCATCGTCGACTACGCGACCGAGGTGGGAGCGACGCTGGCGGTCATCGGGCCGGAGTCGTCCCTGGAGGCCGGCGTCGCGGACGCGCTCGCGGACGCGGGCGTCTTCCCGTTCGGCCCCCGGGCCGACGCCGCCCGGATCGAGACGGACAAGGCCTTCCAGCGGGAGTTCATGCGCGAGCACGCGATTCCCGGCTGTCCCGACTTCGAGACGTTCGAGGACGCCGACGCGGCCGCCGCCCACGTCGAGGCGGTCGAGGGCGACGTGGCCGTCAAGCCCCGGGGGCTCACCGGCGGGAAGGGCGTCCGGGTGACCGGCGACCAGGTGACGAAGGCCGAGGCCGCCGAGTACGTCCGCGAGAGCGGCTACGACGGGTGGGTGATCGAGGAGCGCCTGGTCGGCGAGGAGTTCACCGTCCAGGCGTTCGTCGCCGGCGGACGCTCCCCGGACACCCGGGCGGCGTCCGGCGACGGGACGGTGCGTCCGACGCCGGCCGTGCAGGATCACAAGCGCGCCTACGAGGGCGACGAGGGGCCGAACACCGGCGGGATGGGCTCCTACAGCGACGCCGCTTTCCACCTCCCGTTCATGACCGAGGAGGACTACGACGACGCGGTGGGGATCCTGGAGGCGACCGTCGACGCCCTCGACGAGTACACGGGCGTCCTCTACGGGCAGTTCATGCTCACCGCGGAGGGGGTGAAGGTCGTCGAGTTCAACGCCCGCTTCGGCGACCCCGAGGCGATGAACACCCTGCCGGTGATGCGGACGCCGCTCGTCGACGTGTTGACCGCGTCGCGGGACGGCGACCCGCTCCCGGAACTCGCGTTCGACGCGAAGGCGACCGTCTGCAAGTACGCCGTCCCCGCGGGCTACCCGACCGACCCGGAGGCCGGCGCGCGCGTCACCGTCGACCCCGACTCGGTCGGCGCCGCCCTGCTCTTTTACGCCAGCGTCGACGAGCGCGAGGACGGTCTCTACACCACCACCTCGCGGTCGTTCGCCATCGTCGGGATCGGCGACACCATCGCGGCCGCCGAGCGCCAGGCGAGCGACGCGCTGGCGGCCCTCGGCGACGGCCTCCGGGTCCGGGAGGACGTGGGGACGCCGGAACTGGTCGAATCCAGGGTCGAGCACGTGGAGTCGCTCCGGGACTGAGGGGCAGGGTTTTCCGCCGGCCCGGCGAGCGACGGGCATGGGCGTCAGCTTCGACCGCGAGACCGACCGCGCGCACGTCGGCCACCTCCGTCTCGACTTCGACGACCTCAACCGCCTGACGACCGGCCGGGTCGCGGCGATCCGCGACGCCGTCCGGGATCTGCCCGACGACCTCTCGGTGCTCACCGTCGCCGGGGGCGAGGGGTTCGATCCCGACCGCGGCCTCGCGGCGGGCCTCCACGTCGGCGAGGCGCTGGAGTACGACGTCGACGGGATGCGCGCGTTCCTGCTGGCCCTCCACGACGCCGTCGAGGCGCTCCGCGACCTGAACGCCGTCACCGTCTGTGGCTGTGGCGGATACGCCATCGGCGCGGGGCTGGAACTCGCGCTCGGCTGTGATTTCCGGATCGCGACCGCCGAGGCGGCGCTCGGTCTCCCCGAGGTCGACGTCGGCCTCCCGACGGTCCTCCACGGGGCGCTCCTCCCGCTGTACGTCGGCTACGGGACCGCGGCCGAACTCGTCTTCCTGGGGGAGCCGATCCCCGGCGAGCGGGCCGCCGCGGAGGGACTGGTTCAGCAGGCCCCGCCGGCCGGGGGGTACGCCGCCGCCGCGTCGGGGCTCGTCGACGACCTCGCGGCGAAGAGCCCGACGGTGTTGCGCCACCAGAAGCGGGTGGTGCGGACCTGGCGCTCGACCGGACTGGAGGCGGCGGTCGAGAACGTGGGACGGGGGCTGGCGTGTTTCGACACGGCCGACCGGGTCGAGGCGATGACGGCCTTCGTCGAGGACCGGGAGCCGTCGTGGGAGACCGGATGATCCGGGCCGGGGACCGTCGGGTCGACACGCCCGCCCCTCGCCGGGGAGGCGCCGACGGATCCGTCGAGCGAGGGGGCAAGCGGTATGTGCGCCGGCCGCGAACGCGCCGACGTGCGCGACGATCCGGACGGTGACACGACGGGAGCGGGCCCGGGCCCGGACGGGGACGTCGGGGGACCGACCCGATTCGACCGCCTCGACCGCCACGCCACCCCCGGGGTGCCGAACTCGCTCTGGCGCTGGACCGACGCCAGATCCCCCCTTCTGGTGGTGCGAAACTACCTCCTCGTGTGGCTGGCCCGGATCGCCCCCAGCCTGCGTGCGCGCAACTGGCTACTCCGGCGCCTCGGCGCGACCGTCGAACCGGGGGTCGCGTGGGGGCTGGAGGCGACGCCGGACGTGTTCTGGCCCGAACTGGTGACGCTCCGCGCGGGCGCCATCGTGGGCTACGACGCCACCCTCCTCTGTCACGAGTTCCTGGAGTCCGAGTACCGGACGGGCGAGGTGGTCGTCGGAGAGCACGCGATGGTGGGGGCGGGGGCGGTCGTCCTCCCGGGCGTCGAGATCGGCGCTGGCGCCCAGGTGGCGGCGAACTCGCTCGTCGACGACGACGTGGCGCCGGGGACGACGGTCGCCGGCGTGCCCGCCGAACCGATCGCACGCGACGGGTGACCGCCCGTCCCTCGCCCGGATCACCCGCGGACGCGGACGACGCCCTCGGCGAACACCTTCGCGTTCGGGACGACGAACACCTCGCCGTCGGCCTCGACGTGGGTGACGAACAGGTCGATGTCCTGCACGATGCCGCGGTGCCCGGCGACGCGCACCTCGTCGCCGATGCCGTAGGGTTCGCTGAGGAGCAGGTAGACCCCGGCGGCGGCGGAGGTGAGCAGGGGCTGGAAGGCGACGGCGCTCAGGACGACGACGGCGAAGACGTACGCCGCGAGCACGACGATCAGCGCGAGGACGGCGACCCCGACCTGGGCGAGGGCGACCAGGGTCGCCACGAAGACCACGGTGTATTTCGTCAGCGTCGGGACGACCGCCGCCTGCGGGAGCTTCACGCCGCTGAGCCGGTCGTCGACGGCGAGTTCGATCTTGTCGCCGACGAGCAGTCCGACCACGAGGATGAACGCGGCGACGAACAGCTGGGGCAGAAAGCCGGTCGCCTCGTTCCAGAACCGGGCGGCGTAGCCCACCTGGACGATCGAGAGCGCCGCGAGCACGGCGAGGCCGAGCACGAAGTAGGCCGTCAGCGCGCCGACGATGGACACGGTCGAGGTGCCGAAGTCGCTGGCGGTCCGCTCGAAGGCCGTCCCCTCGACGAGCGTCGGGACGCCCAGCCGATCGAGCAGTCGGCGGACGAGACGCCCGGCGACGATCCCGACCACGACGCCGGCGGCGAGCACGGCGGCCGCCAGCCAGACCCGGAGCGGGAGGGACGCGAACATGTCGAGCACGTCGCGGACGGACTGCATCAGTAGTCCTCCGGATCGAGCTCCAGGATCAGGCTTCCCCCCTTGAACGCCCGGACGAGGCCGTCGGACTCCGAGAGGACGATGGCCGTCGCGTTCGTGTCACGGGTGATCGCCCCCCCGGCCATGTGTCGGGCGCCGAGTCCCTTCGGGATGTCGACCCCCTCGGCGCTGGGTTCGAGATAGCGGTAGGCCGAGACGATCTTTCCGGCGTCGGAGATGACGAAGGCCCCGTCGAGCCGGGAGAACTCCTTGAGCATCACGTTCACGATGGGATCGCCGACGTGGACGTGTGACTTCTCGAATGGGTTGTACGAGAGCGGCCGCGACTTGTTCATCACCTTGCCGGCGTCGCCGACGACGAACAGCGCCCCGACCGGCTTGCCCTTCTGGCCCTTCTTCCCGAGTTCGATGGCCAGTTCGAAGACGTCCCGGATGACCCCCGGATCGGCCCGGGAGTGAACGAACAGGTCGTAGAGGCCGGACCGCATCGACTCGTTCGCCCGGACGCGAATCAGCGCGTCGGGGTCGCCGTCGAAGACGTGGACCGAACAGACCAGCGTGTCCCCCTCCTCGACGAGGTCGCGGTCGATCGCTCCCTCGATCCCGAACCGGATCCGGTCGGCGACGTCGTCGAAGTCGAGGGGGAGTTCGACGAACCGCCCCGCGTCGACGTCGTTCTCGCCGGCCACGACGATCACGTCGACGTCCGTCGACGACCCCTCCTCGGCGGTGACGCGCTCGTAGAGCGCGCTGCTCGGCGAGAACAGCGCGAGTGCGTCGGCGTCGGCCACCAGATCGTCGAGAAGGTCGCTCAGCGACGGCATGTGGGGGAATCGAGGGGCGCGTGATAAAGGCTTGTGGCATTCGTCCGTCGGACGTCTTGCGATCCGGTCCGGACCGTCGCCCGCCGGTCGGCCGTTCTCGACCGACGGTCGGTCGCCCCGGACGACCGTCGGAACGCGAACGGGACGGCTCGACGACATCTCCGGTTTCGAACCAGTACACTTTCACCGCGCTTGCCGGAGTTATTTAAATATCCCTCGCGTCAACAGTACGCAGAGGGTCCGAAACGGATCGCCAACGCACGCGCCCGGACAGACACGTTCGAGAGAAGATATGTCTCCCCGGGTGAAATCCGGCCTCCACCGGCCCCCGGACCGTGCTCCGACCACGCGACCGGCGTCGCTCCACCCGTCCGACGACCCGAGGACGGACGGTCGCCCGACCGGACCCTTCCACCGAGGAACCAGAACCATGGCTGACAACGGCAAACGGCGGTTCGCGCTCCGGACGAACGGCGAGGAAACCAGCGTCTTCACGGGCAACTACCCCCGACAGGCGGCCCTGAAGGCCGCTCGACAGCTCGGCCCGACGGGCGACGACGAGGACGACGCCAGGGCGAACGCCCGGGAGGTCCGGCTGCGCGAACACGGCACCGACACCGTCCACGTGTACGAGGCGTGGGCGTGGGAGGAGGACGCTCCCGACGACGGCCCGTCGTGGCTGGGCGAGACCGTCGTCCAGGCCAACGTGAGCAAACAGGGCGTCGAACACCTGGACGGGTAGTCCCGACGACGCCAGCCGGGCGTTCCGACGCCCCGACAGACGCGTCTGGGTTCGTCGAGACCGACGTGGCGAGGGGACCGGCGCGGGACCGGATTCGAACCGGAGGAAGACGTGCTCACTGCGTTGCGCTCGTCTTCCAGGGTTCGAATCCGGCCCTGCTCTTCGCTCACTCCGTTCGCTCATGCGCGGGACCGGATTCGAACCGGCG
>JBDGUC010000046.1:0-24962 GCA_042216285.1 Haloferacaceae archaeon | reverse complement strand
TGCCGGCGTCACTGCCATGGTATCCTGGTCTCTTCCTGTGAACGGATAAAATGCTATCGGCTGCTCTGACATCATGGCATAGTAATATAAATATCATATCATATTATACCATATTATATTATATTATATCATATCATGCACGTCCGTGAGAAGAGGACAGCACGGCAGTTGCGTGCCTCTTCCTCCCTGTCAGATGTATCCCAGATTTTCGAGGTGTTTCTCGACTTCCTGGTCGGTCTTGCGTTCCTCCGAGGGATCGATCGTCGGCTCGTAGGAACCGGTGTCGGTCGCGGACGTCTCGGCCCACGGGACCCGCTTGAGGGCGGGGTGGGGAAACCCGATGGGATGGCCGTAGACGCCGAACTCGCCGAAGAGTTCCCCGTGGTCGGCCGTGATGACGACCCTCTCGGCGTCGATGTTTCGTAGTAGGATCTCGACGTCGTCCAGTACGACGCGGAGCGTCTCCAGATACCGCTCGAAGGCCTCCTCGCGGGTCGCCTCTCCGTCTTGGAGGCGATGCCGGGTGTGTTCGACGTCGGTGTGGTCGGTCGTGAAGTAGGGTTCGTGTGGCTGAACGTAGTGGACGACGAGCCGCCCCGGGTCGACCGTCCGCCCGACGTCTATCGCCCGGTCGGTCATCGTGCGCGGGGGAATCGTCCCCAGGTCATCGTCGATGCCGTAACTCGTGACCTCGTCGAGGCACGCGAAGTCCTCCGGGCGGACGGCGCGGTAGTCGGTCGGCCCGAACGGGACACTGTCCCTCGCCGGGGGATGGTTGCGATCGTAGAACGTCTTGCGGAGGTAAGGGTTGCCACAGACGTAGGCCGTGTCCCGGATCTCGTCGACGTATTCGTTCGTGAACGTCTTCGGAATCCACTCGAAAGACGTCGACCCTACCGAGACGATCGAGTCGACGGACCCGATGAAGTCGTAATCGTCTGCGACGATCCGCAACGCGTCGACCCGGCAGGCGTCGAGAACGAGGAGCGCGTCCCACTCGCGCGTGAAGATGTTGGTCCCGACCGGCATTCGGGTCGAGAACGAAAGCCACGCGCCGACGTAGGCCCAGTAGGCGCTCCCGACGGCCCCCCTCACGATTCCTTTCTCACGGACCCGCTCGGCGCTCTCCCCGCACCACCCACGGAAATCCACTGGCATCGAGAGCCGCTTCAGCCCACACGCCATAGAACGCTTCGTTCTTCCGGATACGTCGGTGTTCACATTATTCGCTTGGCGATCGTCTTCAGCACGCCCAGGTCGATGCCGAACTTGTCCTCGACGTCCAGGATGAGTTGCACCTCCTCTTGCTGAACGCCACCGAACCTGAGGATGGTAACCGCATAAAGCGCCAGGAACACGACGAACATCCCCACGACGACGGGAACCGTGACGGGGAAGTATGTCTTGGTCACCCACTGTAGGAGCACCACGAGGCCGAGAGAGACTGCGCCGGGTTTGAGCAGGGCCACCGTAAACGGGTGGACGCCGATGCGTCGGTAGAGTTCGGTGGTGTAGAGGACGTTCATCAGAGTCGCGGAGACGGCCGTCGCGAACGCGGCCCCGGCGATGCCGTATCGGGGGATCAACGCGAGGTTGAGTCCGACGTTGACCAATGCTGCGATGGAGTTGCTCACCATGACGACGCGGGTCTCCCCGATCGAGGTGAGCAACTGGCTGTTCGGGCCGGCCACGACCTTCACGAAGAACCCGGCGGCCAGTATCGAGAGCGCCTGCGCTCCGCCGACGTACTGGTCGCCGAAGGTGATCTTGAGGGTCATCTCGGGAAACAGCGCGATGACCAGAAAGATCGGGAGGGTACCCATGAAGGCCCACTTGGTGACGACCTGAAACACTCGACGGAGTTCCTGGTACCGGTCCTCCGACTCCAGTCCGGAGAGTATCGGCATGAACAGGAAGTTGATGGATTCGAGACCGATGAGGAGTAACATCGCCACCGGATAGGCGACCTTGTAGATACCGACCTCGCGCGTGGGAAGGTAGCCCGCCAGCAGAAAGGTGTCGATATACCCCAGAATCTTGTTCATGGCGATGGTCACGACGAGCGGCATCGAAAACGTCAGAAGGTTCCGGTATACCGGGGTGTACGCACCCCCCCCGAACAGGTCGGTTTGGCGCCACAGGTAGTAGAGGCCGATGGCGGCCGCCACGACGTAGCCACTCCCGTACGCGAAAGAGATTCCGACGACTCCGAGACCGAAATATAGTACGACGAACGCGATACTCACCCGGACGACGGGTATAGTTAGTTGTTCGACGAGGACCTTGGGGGCGACGAGTTTGCTCCCCTGTATCGCACCGATACAGAGTTCGACGAGGGCGGCAAACGGGAGCGCGGCTCCGAAGATGACTAGAACGACGGCAAGCGACGGATCGCCAAACACTCGCGTGGCGACCACGTCGGCGGTGGCGACGACCGCGAGCCCCACGACGACCGCGAGGGGAACGCCCATGCGGAACCCCGAGAGGAGGACGCCACGCCGGTCCTCTGCCGAGTCGTATCGCGGGAGGAACCGTCCGATTCCGGTGTCGAGACCGAGAATCGAGAACGTCGAGAGCACCGAGAGCATCGCCGACCCGATGGAGACGGCGCCGAAGTCCGTCGGGCCGATGAGACGCGCGATGACCGTGAGTCCCAGAAACGAGATGCCGAGTTCTGCAACGCGCCCGAAGAGGACCACGCTCCCGCCCTTCAGCAGGTCACGGAATATCTGTTCGAGCTCCGTCTGCTCGTCCGTCAAGATTCGTCCCTCCGGGCGGTGCGCTGCGGGGAGCAAAGGGACATTCGATCTAGCCGCTATTGAGGGTGGGAGGTGTAGTACTTTACTCGATGGTTCGACTAGACGCCCCAGCCGGCTGTCCCGGATCCCACACGGCGCGGCCGGCCGGTCGATGGACGGACTCAGATGGGCATGCGGTCTTCGAGCGTTCGGTAGTTACTGTACTCGTCAGCCGTGTAGTCCTCGAAGACTCCGCCCTCGAAGGCGTCCTTGATCTCTCGGGCGGCCGAGGGGATGGTGTGGGAGACGCTGTAGTCGAGTTCGTCGTGGATCTTTTGGAAGTCGACTTGGTAGCTGCGGTCGTCTTCCTTCTCCCGATCGAACTCGAGTTCAGCATCCGGGAACACCTCGGAGATCAGGTGTCCGATCTCCTCGATCCGGTAGTTCTGAGCGTTCGACCCGACGTTGAGGACCTCGCTGGCGACGTCCTCAATGGGCGCTTCGAGACAGTCGATGTATGCCTGTGCGGCGTCGGCGACGTGGACGTTGGGTCGGTACTGCTCGCCGCCATAGATCGGTATCACCCCCTCCTCGTGGGCCTTCGCAGAGAGGATGTTCACGACCAAGTCGAACCGCATCCGTGGCGAGAGTCCGTATATCGTCGCCATGCGGAGGATCGTCGGAGAGAAGTTGCTGTCAGCCATGTCGAGAAGGGCGCGTTCCGACTCGATTTTCGTCTGTGCGTACAACGACACCGGATTCAGAGTCGACTCCTCGGTCAGCAGTTCCTCTGGATCTTCGCTCTGTCCGTACACGCTACACGTCGACGCGAACAGGAACCGGTTGATTTGGTGGTACTTGCAGATTTCTGCCGCGAGTTTCACGGAGTGGTAGTTCAGTTCTAGCGTCTTCTGGGGGTCGATGGCTGACGCCGGATCGCCCACGAGTGCACCAAGGTGGACCACCGCGTCTACTCCCTGAATCGAGTCGATGACGTCCTCGATGGAACGCATGTCGCCCTCAATAAGGGTGAACTCTTCGTGATCGAGGAGGTCCCTGATGCCGTGGTCGCCGTACGTCAGGTTGTCGAGGATGCGGACGCTGTACCGCTGGCTCAGAAGTTTCTGACAGAGCACCGAACCGATGTAGCCAGCGCCGCCGATCACCAGGACCGTCTCTACGTTGGTCGGTTCGTCGGTCACGCGATCGACCGCCTTCCCATCTGGAGAGAGGTGTGTCACACCTACGACCAATCTATCGTCGTCGAGAACGGGCACCGTCAGGTGGTCGTATTCGCTCACGCGTGCCGTCAGTTCGCTCGTCGGGATGTTGTCGGAGATCTCGCCCTCGGACCACGTGTCGTGGACCGTAATGGGGTCCTGGTTCATGACCTCGACAACGGGAGCCGACAGGTCGACCCCGTCAAGGATGCCCCGACGAATGTCACCATCGGTGGCCGTCCCCAGCAGTTCGCCCTCGTCGTCCACAACAAACACGATACCCGAACCGGTCCGGTCGATAGTCCGAATGGCGTCTTCCAGAGAGGTGGAAGCGTTCACCGTGATGTCGGATGCGCTCAATGCCGTCATTACTGACCTTGAGTCGACGTTAAAGCACCCGCTACTTGGCTTTTTCAATTCCGACCTCGAGTGCCGAGACGACCCGTTCCACCTCCTTGACGCTGAGGTTGGGGTGCATGGGTAGCGTAAGCACCCGGGACGCCACCTCGTCGGTTACGGCGAGGGAGACGTTTGCTCCATAAAACTCGGTCCGGTGGACCGGGGGGTCCCAGTAGACCTTACAGGAGACGCCGTGGTCGTCCAGCACTTTGACGAGGGCCGCCCGGTCGACGGTTTCGGCCAATTCCACGGTGTACAGTTGGTACACGTGCTTCGAGAGTGCCGGATACGGATGTGGCGCGACGTCCGGGACCCCGCGGAGCGCCTCGTCGTACTGTGCCGCCACGCGCCGCCGGCCCGCTATCAACTCGTCGGCCTTCTCCATCTGGGCACAGCCGATGCTGGCGACCAAATCCGACATTCGAACGTTGGTGCCGAGAGTCGTGTACGTTCCCGAATCGGTGCGCTCGAAGTATCCTTCCGAAGAGCGCCCATGCGAGCGGTACAGCCGCGCCGCGTCCGCGATTTTCGGGTCGTCGGTGATGACCGCCCCCCCCTCGCCAGTGGTTACAACCTTGTTCTGACAGAAACTGAGAGCTGCCGCCTCGCCAAACGTCCCGAGCAGCTGCCCGTCGTATTCACAGCCGAACGCTTCCGCGGCGTCCTCCACCAGCGAGACGTCGTGGTCCCGTGCGAGCGACACAAGCTCGTCGATGCGACACGCACTGCCGTACGGATGGACGGGGAGTATCGCTTCGGTGTCCGGCGTGATTTTCCGTTCGACGTCCGCGGGATCCAACCCGTATGTCTCGCGGTCGATATCCGCGAAGACCGGCGTTGCTCCGACCAGCCGAACCGCATTCGCCGTGGCAATGAACGTAAAGGAGGGCACCACGACTGCGTCGCCTGGACCTACACCGAGGGCCGTGAGCGCACCCACGAGCGCCGTCGTCCCCGAGTTCACTACGACCGCGTGGTTCACGTCGTAGTACGCCTCCAGTCGGTTTTCGAACTCCTCAACGTACGGTCCTTTCGCCCAGTAACTGCCGCGACATATCGAGTCGACCGCGTTCCGTATCTCGTGGTGATCCCAGTCGATTTCGAAGAGTGGAACGGATCCGGTCATCTCCACCGGCTTCTCGGGAGGGTGGCAAAGACATTACGACCCGGACGCCCCAGCGTCGAATCCGTCGACGAAGCGCTTCTCACGGAGTCGATTCCCGATATCGACCCCAGCGAGTCGCTCCACGATGATTTCGGCCGCTCCGCCGAAATCGTACGGGTTGTCACAGGTCTCGGCACGCCGTTTGGCCTCGGGCGAGAGACACGTTTCGATGGCCGACCGGATGGCCTCGCCGTCGTATGGCGCGGAGACGGTGTGGTCAGCTCGCTCTCGACCCTTCTGTCGGTCGCCGATGTCGACGGCGGGTACCCCGAGCGACGGCGCTTCGACGATGGCGCTACTGGAGTTGCCGACCATCACGTCCGCGGCGGCGAGCAAACCCAGGTAGTCCTCCCGGGGCAGGTTCCTGAACGTCCGCACTTCGGGTCGGACCCCGTACTCCTCGATGACCGAAATGATTCCCTGACTCCCGGCATCGGAGTTCGGATACACGACCGCCACCGTTGCATCGAAGTCCGTCACTGCCGCCATCGTCTCCCGCATTTGCTCCGCGGTGGCGTCCGGACGAGTTGTCTCCGGGTGCTGGATCACGAGTAACAACGGAGTCCCGCGGAGGTCGCACCGGGAACGAACCGTCTCGGGCGGCGTGTAGGCCTTCTCGATGATCTCGTCCAGCGCCAGCGCACCCGCGGGGGATATCCGCCAACGTTCCTCGCCGAGTTGCTCGATACGTTTCGCCGACCGTTCGCTCCCGGGGAAATGAAGGTGGGCGAACTTGGTGAGCGCATGTCTGATGCTGTCATCGATGACGGCGCCATTCATGGCATCACCGCCGTGAACGTGCGCGACGGGGATGTTCTGATGAGCGGCCGCAATCCCGGCAGCCAGCGCCTCTCCACGGTCACCGAGTACGAGGACGATGTCTCCATCGAGGTCGCGGATGGTCTCGGCCATGCTTGCGAGGCCGATTCCAAGGGACTTGGCCATCGCCGCTCCGCCGTCGCCAGAAAGGAGCATATCGACGGTGCGGTCGACCTCGAAGCCGTCGGATCTGACGTCGTCGATAGTGTGTCCGTACTGGGGAGAGAGATGCATTCCGGTCACGACAAGCGTGAGATCGAGTTCCGGATGGGAACGAATCCGCTCCATGACCGACCGGAGGATTCCGTACTCGGCGCGGGTTCCCGTTACGACGACGACATCACGGCTCATCTCGGGCTTTGCGACAGCACGTCCGGGATGATCGGTTCGCCCTCGGAGACGTCGTCGGTCAGGCGCGTGCCGACCACGTCGTCGAGGAACGAGGGCGACAGCCCCGTTGCCGGTCGAAGGACGGACACGTCCACCTCTCCGAGAACCGTTCCCGCGGTCAGATCGCGGGCCGCGTGGAGACTCTTTCGGAACGCTTCGACGTTGTCTGCCTCGGCCGCGACTCGGCGTTTCTCTGCGCTCCCTCGTGCCCTCCTCGCGTCGGTGGCGAGTGACACCGATCGCCGGAGTTCGTCGGGTTCCAGTGACATGTGGTGGTCGGGACCCTCCATGTCGCGATCGAGCGTGAAGTGTTTCTCGACCACGACCGCACCAGCGGCCACGGCGAACGACGGGGTGTGTGGTTCGAGCGTGTGGTCGGAGATCCCGACGAGGGTTCCGGTCGTCTCGCGGATGGTTTCCATCGCCCGGAGGTTGACGTCGTCCATCGACGCTGGATAGGCGGAAGTACACTGGAGGAAGATCACGTCTGCGTCGGGGTCGACATCGCGGATGACCTCGTTGGCGTCCGCGATCTCCTGGCGCGTGCTCATCCCCGTGCTCACGATGAGCGGGCGGCCGAACGATGCGACGTGTCGGAGGAACGGATGGTTGTCGATCTCCCCGGAGCCGACTTTGAACGCCGGGACGCCGAGGTCGGCTAAGAGGTCAGCACTCTCGCAGTCAAACGGGGTCGACAGGAAGTCGACCCCGTTGTGCTCCGCCGTCTCCTTGAGTTTCCGGTGGTCAGCCTCGGAGAGTTCGTAGGATCGAATCTCCTCGTACGCCGGATCGTCCCCGGCGACGAGTTCGTCGGCGTCAAGAGTCTGGAATTTGATAGCATCCGCACCCGCCTGCGCGGCCATCTCGACGAGTTCGGCCGCCACGTCGACGTCGCCGTTGTGGTTGATTCCGGCCTCGGCAACGAAGTACAGGCCGTCAGCGGTCAGTTCGGTGGTCCCGATTCGCATTACTCGAGTGACGACAAGGGCACTCTTATGAGTTATGTCGGCGAGAGAGTAGCGCGTCCGCGAGGTCCAGGTGCCACGGTTCGTCTACGTCGATTGAACGCTCCGGTGGCATCTCGTATCCGACGGTCCTGTCGGTGTAGAACGTTTCCTCACGTCGCCAGACATCGGTCGTTGTCACGTATATCGCACCGTTGGCGTGAACCGGATCGTCGAGGTCCTGACTGCGGACGTACTCGTCGGAGAAGACGGACGGTGGGTCATACTTCTCGACGAGAAATCCGTCCTCGACTACCAGCGCAACCTGCGGCGGGGTGTCGTACTTCGTCACGCTCACCAGCGAGTCCGCATCCGCGGTCCGAAACCGGGAGAGTGCGGCCTCGACGTCCGCAGCAGTCCGGAGCGGCGACGTGGCCTGCAGCAAGCAAACCTCGTCGAATCGTTCCCCTTGGTCCTCGTACCAGTCGAGCGCGTGTGTCACGACGGCGCTTGTTGGCGCCGAGTTCGTGGCGAGACTCGCCGGGCGCTCGAACGGCACCGATCCGCCGTAGCGTTCCGCCACTGACGCGATCTCGTCGTCGTCGGTTGACACCACTACCTCATCGAACGTCGAGACCGAGCCTGCCTGTTCGAGGGTGTACGCGAGAAGCGGCTTTCCCCCCACCTCCCGAACGTTCTTTCGCGGAACTCGCTTCGACCCTCCCCGCGCGGGGACGATTGCGATGGTTCGACGGGACACACCGGGAATGGCGTCGGCCCGCGCTTAGTCATACCGTTACACGTAGCCGAGGTCTCGCAACCTGTCTTCGACGTCGGCGTCGAGGTCGTCCTCGGCCGTCCCGACGGCGCGTCGAAGTGCCGTTCGCTTGTAGTTCAGAATAGCGGCGTCGAACGTCTCGTCTTCGGGCGGTATGCTGGTCCGCGTCTCCCGCGTGCGCTGTTCGTTCGAACCGGGCCCGACCTCGTACTCGGTGGTGACTCCGAGCGAGTCCCAGACGAGCTTTCGTCCCCCCTCGTAGTGACATCGGAGCATCCGGTCCCAGTAGGAGGGATTTGACTTGATGTTTATCGCCTGCCCCACGGTTTCGGCCCGGATCCGTGGCCGTGTAACGTCCGGACATTCGCCGTCGGCGAACCCCGCGAGAAGTTCGCCGAGGCGCAGGTGGGAGACGTACTCCTCGACGTTCGCCGATCCGCTCTCTGGCGGATTGATGACCTCCATCGGAACGTGGAGGAGGCCCTCGGAAAGGCTACTCGTGTGGCCGAACATCCCGTCGTCCCCGTCGAGACCCAGGTTTTCACCGTGGTCAGCGGTGACGACGACCGTGGTTTCGCGGTTCGACTTCGATGTGATGGCGGAGACGAAGTCCGCGACGTGCCGGTCCAGGTAGTCAATCGACGCCGCGTACATCGCGCGGTAGTTCTCCAGGTACTCCTCGTACTGCTCGGGGTGGCGGACGACGCGCTGTCCCTCTTGGCGCGAGGACCACCGGTTTCCGACTCCGTGGATTTCCCGATCGTATCCGCGGACGTGGTGCTGGGGGGAATGTCCGTCCATGAGGTTCAAAAAGAGGAAGTAGGGATCGGGGTCGTCTACGAGCCGTTCTGCCGCCGAAAGGACCCGGCGTGTCCCGTTGTCCCGGATCCCGGGGAACGGCGTCGATAGCTGGCCTTTGATGCGGATGGGTGACTGGTCGAGCACACCGTTTGCGATGCTCCGGAACGGATGCTCGTGGTCGAGGCACCGTCGGAGGTACGCCACATACCGTTCCCGTCGTGTCCCGGAGAGGTCGACGTGCCGCGGGGTCAACCCTTCGGTGAATCGGAACCCGTTGAACGGAACGTCGACGAAGTCGTCGAACGCGGCGTCGAAGCCGAACATCGAACTGGCATAAGTGTTCGCGCTGACGCCGAGGGCCACATGGTCCGACAGTTCGGAGAGGAACGTTTCGGCCCGCGTCGTCGACGAGAAATCCCTGTGGTGCGAGTGGACGCCGTGTTCCGACGGGAGGGCGCCCGTCATCATGCTCGCGTGACTCGGGACGCTCCAGCAACTGGCGGCCCGAGCCTGGTCATAGGAGAGCGAGGAAAGTTCGCGGATTCGCGATGCGTACTCGTCGAAGAAATCCTTGCGGACCGCGTCGAGACAGATGAGAACGAGATTACGCGTCACGCCCGTTGGAGGACCGGGAAACGATAAATCAGTTTTGGACTACGAGAACGGCCACGTCATCACCTCATTCTCCGGATCGTCGAAGAACGTCGCGGCCCAGTAGCGGCTCATCGACCGACCGTATGCAACCTCGAACGACGGCACCTGCCCCTCCAGTAGAGACGCCACCGTCGCCTGCTGTAACGACGGTGTGACGAATTCGTGACACATCGTCCCGGCGAGGCGGGCGCCGATTTCGATGAGCCTCGGGGTCCCGTCGGTGTCCTCGCGAACCTGGAAGAAGAACGGGCCGACGAGATCGAGTGCGTCGGCGACGCGGTCCGCGATGCGCTCCAGTTCGGCATACCGCGTGACCGTCACTTTCGTCGAGATGCCGTCCGTTATCTCGTGTCGGTGGCGTGGAACGCAGGCTGCGACGCCGCCGTCGGGGTCCGGAAAACAGTCGACCGTATACTCCGGTCCGGGGAGGTAGGTCTGGATGACCGGGTCCTCGACGCGTTCGAAATAGAACTCGAGTTCGGCTCCCGAGACGGCTCCGTGTGCATCTTCCGACCCGGACCCTCGTCGCGGCTTGACGAACCAGTCCGCAGTCGGGTCGACGTCGGCCAACGAGACGGCCGAATCGGGCATCGGAACCGTTCCCTCTAGAGCCTGGAACGTCCGCCACTTGTCCTGCGTGGTGCGTAGCGTCTCGACGGGTGAGATGGCGAGTTTCGCTCCCTGTGACTCGAGGTCCCCCCGTCTCTCCGAGAACTCCGTGAGGATGCCGTCGAAGGCGGGGAAGACGACGTCAACGCCTTCGCGTTCCACGATATCGATGATGGCAGGGAAATACTCCGGGTCGTCGAACCGGGGAACGAGATAGCCCCGGTCGGCGAGGTGCAGACCAGGGGAGAGTTCGTCCACGTCCGTCGTCACGATCCGGTGATCCCCGTCGTGGCGGAGCGCTTGGATGGCCGTTATCGCCATCCCGGTGCCGCCGGGAGTGAGGAGTATTGTAGACATGTCACTCGAGGTGGAGGGTCGACGGGAGTCGTTCAAGGTTACTGATGCGGACGTCCGGTTCACCGACGGCCGATGGCGGTAGGGCGTCGGCGTACTCGCCCTCCGGTCGCTCTACGTGGACCGTACACATACCGAGTTCGTTCGGTGCGACGAAGTCCTTCTCGAGGTTGTCTCCGACGTACGCGGCGTGTTCGGCGGAGACGCCCGCGTCGTCGAGGAAGCGTTCGAACATGTAGGGATTCGGTTTCCAGGCGTAGTCTCCGAAATCCCCGGACACGTAGATGTGGTCGACGGTAGCCTCCAGCGAGAGGGCGGATATCTTTTTCCACTGTTTGGCCGCTCCCCCGTCCGTCACGAGGCCCGTCACGATGTCGCTCGGGAGGTTCCGGAGGAGTTCGGCCGCGTCGGAGTGGAGGGAGATATCGGGGTCGTGCGTTCGGTAGACGGTCACCAGTCTAGTCACGTCAGCGTCGAGGCCGTACGCGTCGAGGAGGTGGTCGAAGTTGTCGCCGCGCCGTCCGGATTCGTATTCGGCCCAGAGGGTTTCGAATAGCGTCTCCGCGTCGTACTCGCTGTCCGTAGCGAGATACTTCGCAACGGCGCGGAATCCACTTCTGGCGTACGACCGTTCCGGCGTGAGGGTGCCGTCGAGGTCGAAGACAACGCCGCGAACGTCCTGTTGTCCGGCCATTCATCGCATATACTGGTACGCAATCGACAATACCCTTCGGGTCCGGACGTGGGTAGTACGTTGGACCGCATCGAGTCGATACCGACGATCCGGGGGCACGCCCGCCACGAACGCGACTAGATCCCGCTCGTCGTCCTCGGCACCTGTCGTGGGACGCGTAATGAGGAGTCGTGGATAAAATCGTATTCTCCACGACCCGATCTCATCCGGTGGGTCCGGAGTAAGTCCGACGGGTGTATGGCGAACACGCGCACCGAACGGTGGCGTGAAGAGACCGCCGATGCGGTCGACCGTCGCTACCGCTCGATCCGCACAAGATTCAAGCCCAGTTCGGATCTTCACGGAGTATGCCCATCGACACGGCCGTCGTCCTCGCCGCCGGCGAGGGCGCACGGCTCCGGCCGCTCACCGCCCACCGGCCCAAGCCGATGTTGCCGGCCGGCGACCGGCCCATCCTCGCCCACGTCCTCGACGCGCTGCTCGACGCCGGCATCGATGACCTCCACCTCGTGGTCGGATACGGCCGGGACCGGGTGCAGGACCACTTCGGCCACGCGTACCGCGACCACTCCCTGACCTACCACCACCAGGCACAACAGCTCGGCACCGGTCACGCCGTCCTCCAGGCGGCCGACGCCGTGGACGATGACTTCCTCGTGGTCAACGGGGACGACGTGGTGGCCGCCGACATCGTCGCGGACGTGCTGACCGGCCACGCGGACGCGCCGGAGGCGGCGGCCACGCTCGGCGTCCTCGAGACCGACCGGGCGCCCCAGTACGGCGCCGTCGAACTCGACGGCGACCGGGTCGTGGCGATCCGGGAGCGCCCGGAGTCCGACCACCACCGGTTGCTCAACCTCGGCGTCTACGCTTTCACGCCGGCCATCTTCGCCGAGATCGAGGCGACGCCCCGCCGGGGCGGCGAGTTCGCCCTGCCCGACACCATCGCCCGGCTGGTCGACGCCGACGAACCGGTCCGCGGGATCCTGACGGAGGGGATCTGGCAGGACGCGACCTACCCGTGGGACCTGCTGGACCTCGCCGAGACGGTCCTCGACAGCGGGCTGGTCGAGGGGCCGGCGCGCGCCGAGGGCGTCCACGTGGCCCCGTCGGCCGCGGTCCACGACGCGGCGACCCTGACGCCGCCGGTCGTCCTCGGCCCGGACGCGGTCGTCGGTCCCGGCGCGGTCGTGGGCCCGTACGCCGCCGTCGGGCGCAACGTCACCGTCGGGACGGGCGCCGTCGTCGAGCGGTCGGTGATCGACGACGACGCGCGCGTCGGGCGGAACGCGACCGCCGCCGAGACGGTCACCGGCCAGCACGTCCGTCTCGGCGACGGGGTGGTGGTCCCCGGCGGTCCGGGCGACGTGCGCGTCGGCGACCGGATCCACGAGGGGTGTCGGCTGGGGGGACTGGTCGCGGACCGGGCCCGCCTCGGCGGCGGCGTCACCGTCGCGCCGGGGACGCTGATCGGACCGGACGCGCGGGTCGAACCGGGGGTCGTCGTCGAGGGGCGGGTCGGCGACGGGGAGCGCGTGGTCCGCTGATGTGCGGGATCGTCGGCTACGCCGGCCCGGGCGACCGGACCCTCGACGCCCTGCTCTCGGGGCTCGCCACGCTGGAGTACCGCGGCTACGACTCCGCCGGCGTCGCCCTGCGCGACGGGGACGACGACGGACGGCTGACCGTGCTCAAGCGGGAGGGCGACCTCGACGCGCTGCGGGACGCGCTGGCGGCCCTCGACGCGCCGCCGCGGGGGACGGTCGGGATCGGTCACACCCGCTGGAGCACGCACGGCCCGCCCTCCGACCGCAACGCCCACCCCCACACCGACGACCGGAACCGCGTCGCCGTCGTCCACAACGGGATCGTCGACAACCACGAGGCGCTCCGCGCGGACCTCGTCGCCGCCGGCCACGAGTTCACCAGCGAGACCGACACCGAGGTGCTCGCCCACCTCTTCGCGGACGCGCTCGACGACGACGACCCGGCGACGGCCTTCCGCCGGGCGGTCGGCCGGATCGAGGGGAGCTACGCCGTCGCCGCCGTCGCGCGGGACGCCGAGGCGCTCTTTGCCGCCCGCAGGGACTCGCCGCTGGTGGTCGGCGTCGGCGACGACGCGACCTACGTGGCAAGCGACGTGCCGGCCTTCCTCGACCGGACCCGTGACGTCGTCTACGTCGAGGACGACCAGTTCGTCGTCTGCGACCCGGACGGCTGGCGGCTGACCGACGCCGACGGGGCGCCCGTGGACGGCGAGGTCACCACCGTCGACTGGGAGGCCGAACAGACCGGCAAGAGCGGCTACGACCACTTCATGCTCAAGGAGATCCACGAGCAACCGACCGCGCTCCGCCAGTGTCTCACCGGCCGCGTCGACGAACTCTCCGGACGGATCGCGCTGCCGGACCTGTCGCTCGACGCGCCGGCCGCGGTCCACCTCGTCGCCTGTGGCACCTCCTACCACGCGGCGCTGTACGGCGAGCGACGCCTGCGGCGGGCGGGCGTGCCCGCGACCGCCCACTTCGCCCACGAGTACGCGACGGTCCCGCCGCCGCTCGGGCGCGAGGACCTCGTGGTGGGGATCACGCAGAGCGGCGAGACCGCGGACACGCTCCGGGCGCTGCGGGAGGCCGCGAGTCGCGGCGCGACGACGCTCGCCATGACGAACGTCGTCGGGAGCACGGCCGCCCGGGAGTGCGATCACGCCGTCTACATCCGGGCGGGCCCCGAGATCGGGGTCGCGGCGACCAAGACGTTCTCCTCGCAACTCGTGGCGCTCACCCTGTTCGTCGAGGCCGTCTTCGGCGCCGACAGGGACCGCGACCTCGTCGCGGCGCTCCGGGAGCTTCCCGCGCAGGTCCAGGAGGTCCTCGACGTCACCGACGCCCCCGCGGTCGTCGAGGAGTATCTCGACGCCGACGGCTTCTTCTTCATCGGACGGGGCGACGGGTTCCCGGTCGCCCTGGAGGGGGCGCTGAAGTTCAAGGAGATCACCTACGAACACGCCGAGGGGTTCGCCGCCGGCGAACTCAAGCACGGCCCGCTCGCGCTCGTGACCGGGGAGACGCCGGTGTTCGCCGTGGTGACGGGCGACGACGCGACCGCGCGCCGGACCGTCCAGAGCGTCAAGGAGGTCCAGGCGCGGGACGCCCCCGTCGTGGCCGTCACCGACCGGCAGTCCGACGTCGCGGGGTACGCGGACCACGTGCTCGACGTGCCCGTCGCCCACCCGCGCACGGTCCCGGTCCTGGCGAACGTCCAGCTCCAGCTCGTCGCCTACCACGTGGCCGCCGCGCTCGGCCGCCCCATCGACAGGCCACGCAACCTCGCAAAGAGCGTCACCGTGGAGTGAGGTCCCCGTCGACCGCGTCGTCCGTCAGGCGTCCCCCGGTCGCGTCGTCCGTCAGGCGTCCCCCGGTCGCGTCGTCCGTCGTTGCACCGCGCGTGGAGTCCCGGAAGGGTTTAGCCGTCGGCGGCAGGATCCGATCGCATGCAAACGGTCGTGCTCGCCGCCGGCCGGGGGACGCGGATGCGCCCCCTGACCGATCGGCGACCGAAGCCCATGTTGCCCGTCGGGGATCGACCGCTGGTCGGCCACGCGGCGGCCGCCGCCGTCGAGGCGGGCGCCACCGACCTCGTCGTCGTCGTCGGCTACGAGGGGGCGGCCGTCCGCGACCACTTCGGCGACGAGGTCGCGGGCGTCCCCGTGACGTACGCCGAGCAGTCCGACCAGCGCGGGACGGCCGACGCCGTCCGGGCCGCCCGGCCCCACCTCGACGACGGTCCCTTCGCGGTGCTGAACGGGGACGCGCTCTGCGATCCGGACTCGCTCTCCGCGCTCTACGACGCCGGCCCCGCGGTCGGGGCCTACCGGGTCGACACCCCCGAGGAGTACGGCGTCCTCGACACGGCCGACCGCGGCGGGACGACGGTGGCGACCGGCGTCACGGAGAAGCCGGCCGATCCCCCCTCGAACCTGATCAACGCCGGCGCCTACGTCTTTCCGGCGGCCGCGACCCGCTGGCTCGACGTCGCCGAGAGCGAGCGGGGCGAGCGCGAACTCACCGACGTGCTCGAACAGGCCTGCGAGACGACCGACGTCCGCGTGGTCCCCTTCGACCGCTGGCTCGACGTCGGGCGGCCCTGGGAACTCCTGGCGGCGACCGAGTGGCGACTGGGCGACCTCGACCGCCGCGTCGACGGCGAGGTCCACCCCGACGCGGACCTCCGCGGCACGGTGGTCGTCGAGGCGGGGGCGACGGTCGACGCCGGCGTGGTGATCGAGGGGCCGGCGCTCGTCTGCGAGGGAGCGAGCGTCGGGCCGAACGCGTACGTGCGCGGCGCGACGTCCCTCGGTCCGGACGCCACGGTCGGGCACGCCGTCGAGGTGAAAAACAGCGTCCTGATGGCCGGCGCCACCGTGGGCCACCTCTCGTACGTCGGCGACAGCGTCCTCGGGCGCGACGTCAACTTCGGCGCCGGGACGACCGTCGCCAACCTCCGCCACGACGGGGCGGACGTCTCGATGCGCGTGAAGGGAGCGTCCGTCTCGACGGGCCGCCGGAAGTTCGGCGCCGTCTGCGGGGACGGCGTCAAGACGGGGATCCACACGTGTCTCAACGCCGGCGTGACGTTGCCGACCGACGGGCGGACGGCGCCGAACCGCACGGTGTTGCGCGACGACGACGTCGACGGCGACCGGTCGGGGTGACCGCCAGGGCGTGCGAGACGTTCCCGGCTCCCCGAGGAGGCGCGGGCGCTACGCCCCCTCGTCCGTCTCCTCGACGAGCGACCGGGCCTCGACCAGCAGGTCCGCCGCCCGCGCCTCCTCGCGCGCCTCGGCCGTCAGCCTGACGAGGGGCTGGGTGCCGCTCGCCCTGACGAGGAACCAGCCGTCCCCGCGGTCGACGCGGACGCCGTCGAGCGTCGTCAGGTCCCCCTCGTCGTATCGCTCCCGGACCCGCTCCCGGACGCGTCGCATTCGATCACCCTTGTCGTCCACCTCGACCGAGGCCCGGCGGATCGGGTAGGTGTCGATCGCCGCCCGCCGGTCGGCCAGCGACGGCCCGCGACCGACGAGTTCGGCGAGTTTGCACGCGGCGAGGGGGCCGTCGGGACAGAGCGTCTCGGCCGGCCAGATCCAGGCTCCGCTCGCCTCGCCGCCGAAGGCGGCGTCCGGGTCGGCGGCGCGTTCCGCGACGGAGACGTCGCCGACGCGCGTCCGGACGACCCGCCCCCCGGCCGCCCGAACGGCGTCCTCGACCGCCATGCTGGCGTCGACCGGGGTGACGACCACGTCGGCGTCCTCCTCGCCCGATTCGAGTGCGTCGAGGGCGAACACGGCGAGCAGGACGTCCCCGGGGACGAACGCTCCAGTTTCGTCGACGGCCATCGCCCGGTCCGCGTCGCCGTCGTGGGCGATCCCGAGGTCGGCGTCGGTCGCCTCGACGACCCGGCAGAGCGACCGGCAGCTCTCGGCGGTCGGCTCGCTCTCCCGGCCGGGAAAGCGGCCGTCGAGTTGCCCGTTCAGCGTCTCGACGGACGCGCCGAGCCGGGTCAGCGCGTCGGCCGTCACTCGTCCGGTGCCGTTGCCCACGTCCACGACGACCGAGAGGTCGGGGTCGACCTCGACGCGGTCGCACAGCGCGTCGACGTGGGCCCCGGTCGCCCCCTCCCACCGCGTCAGCGATCCGAACGCGTCCCAGGGCGCGCGGTCGTACGCCGCCCGATCGACGATCCGCTCGATCTCGGCGCGCCGGGTCTCGCCGAACGCCCGCCCGCTCGGCGTCCAGAACTTGAACCCGTTGTCCGCCGGCGGGTTGTGGGACGCGGTCACCACGACGCCGGCGTCCGCGTCGCGCCACCCGACGCTCCGGGCGACCGTCGGCGTCGCCGCGACCCCCACGTCGACGACGTCCGCGCCACACTCCCTGATCCCGGCCGCGAGCGCGGACTGGAGGACGGCGCCCGTCTCCCGGCCGTCCCGGCCGACGACCACGCGGTCCGCGCCGGCCGTGGCCACCGCCCGCCCGAGCGCGACCGCCAGATCGGCGGTGATCGTCTCGCCGACCGGTCCCCGAACGCCGCTCGTCCCGAACATACCTCGGGGTCGGGACACCGGCGTAAAAAGCTGGGTGGCGGGGACGGCGGGACGCGACGGCGTCCCGCCGAGCGCCCCGTCGCCCTCCGGTGTTCCGGCCGACGCACGCGGCGCGGTGTCGACGCGCCCGGTCCGGGCGTCTCGTACGCGATCGACGCGACGGCCCGACAACGGGGAACAACAAGGGTTTTGATCGGTCCGCCTGCGGACGTACGTACCGATGCCCCCAGCGGACGACGTCTGCGTCCTCGTCCCGACCCTCGACGAGGCCGAAAGCGTCGGCGACGTCGTCCGGGGGTTCCGCGAGCAGGGCTACGAGCACGTGCTCGTGATCGACGGCGGATCGACCGACGGCACCCGCGAGGTCGCCAGGGAGGCGGGCGCCCACGTCGTCACGCAGTCCGGGACGGGGAAGGGACAGGCCGTCCGCGAGGCCGTCCGCGAACACGTCGCGGAGCCGTACGTCCTGCTGGTCGACGGCGACGGCACGTACCGCCCCGAGGACGCAGCCCGGATGCTTTCGCCGCTCGACGACGGCTACGAGCACGTCGTCGGCGACCGCTTTGCCGACATGCGCCGGGGCGCGATGACGCGGCTCAACCGCCTCGGCAACTGGCTCATCAACCGCGCCTTCCGGCTGGTCCACGGGGGGGACTACCACGACGTCCTCTCGGGCTACCGGGCGTTCTCGCGGTCGTCGTTCGAAGGGATGCGCCTCTCCGCCGAGGGGTTCGGCATCGAGACCGAGATGGCCGTCGAGTGTGCCAAGCGGTCGATCCCCACGACGGTCGTGTCGATCACCTACCTGCCGCGCCCGGCGGGGTCGAGCGCCAACCTCCGGCCGTTCCGCGACGGCGGGATCATCCTGCTGGAGATCTACCGGCGCGCGAAGACGCACAATCCCCTCTTTTATTTCGGGAGCGTCGGCACCGTGGCGCTCCTGGTGGGAACCGCGATCGCGGCGTACGTCGGCGTCGAGTGGGTCACCAGACGGATCTCCCACGACGTGCTGGCGGTCGTCGCGGCCTTCGCGGTCCTCTTCGGCGTCCAGTTGCTCATGTTCGGGGTCCTGTCGGACCTGGTGGTCTCGCTCCACCGCGAGCAGATGCGGCGCATCGAGGAGGAGTTCGACCGGCGGGACTAGAACGGCAGCAGGGCGCGGATCTGGGCGACGATGCTCGACGCCGCCCGCTCGCGGCGCTCCTCGAACACCGGGTGGAGGCGGTCGAGGAGGTCCGACTTGGACTCGAAGCGGTCCTCGGGGAGCGCGTCGAGCGCCTCGTTGAGCGACACCGCGTTTCCCCCCGCGTCGTAGGGGACCTCCGGGTTGCCCGTCGCCCGCACGAGTTCGTCGGTCGTCGCCGGGAAGTCGACGTCGGCCCGGTCGATCCGGGGGGCGAGCGCGGCGATCCCGAACTCGATCACTTCCGGCTCGGACTCCCCGTTCTGCGGTGGCCTGACTGCCATCGAAACGGAGTACGTCGTCCCCGTTGAAAAATCGGCCGGCACGTCCCGCGCGTATCGCGCCACGGGTGCGCGACGGTTCGCTTATGCCTGCGGCCCCGCTCGACGGAGCCATGACGGAGTACACGACCGTCTCGATCCCGAAGGACCTCGCCGACCGCGTCGACGAGACCATCCAGGGGACGAGCTTCACCAGCACGAGCGACCTGGTCCGCTTCCTCCTCCGGAGCATCGTGGTCCAGCACCAGCAACAGGGCGAACTCACGGAGGCCGAGTTCCAGGCCGTCGCCGACCAGCTCCGGGATCTGGGCTATCTCGACTGACCGCGCTCCCGGCCGGCGCGGACGGCCGCGACGGGTGGCGTCGGGGGAGCGTGGCGCGTGGCGGCGGGGGAGCGTGGCGCGTGGCGGCGGTTCACCCGGGCGTCCGCGGGCCGTGGGCCGTGCGCGCCGCTACCCGAACATCGAGCGGAGCGCCCCGGCGTACGCGGCGGGCGCCCGCCGCCGCGCTCCGGCGAGGGCGTCCCGAAGGGCCGACGCCGCGCCGTCGAGGATTCCCTCGCCGTGACCGACCAGGAGTCGCTCGGGCGCGAGGTCGCCGAGGACGCGGCGCGGCGGGAACGGGCGCAACATCGGGTGGACGCCGACGCGCTCCCCCGGCGCGCGGAAGAACGAGGCGGTGCCCACGGCCTCGGGGACGTAGAGCGTCCCGTCGTCGATGAGGGCCACCTCCTGCCACGGCGGCACCGACGAGTCCCGCACCGTCAGGGCGCGGTAGTCGGTCTCCCCCAGCCGATCGCCGAACCGTTCGGTCGGCGCGTCGAGGTCGGCCGCGACGCCGCGCATCCAGGCGGGGAGGACGACCGGAACGCCGTGGCGGCGCGCGACGGTCGCCGCGTCGCGCTCGTGCCGGTCGAGGCAGACGACGACGCCGGTCACCTCGCCCAGGTCGGCGAGCAGGTCGTCGACGCCCGGCGCGTCGACCGGATCGACGACCCAGACCCCCTCGTCGGTCGCCAGCGCGTGGCTCGCCCGCTGCATCCCCTCCTCCGGGTGGGCGATCCAGCCGACGCCCGCCTCCCACCGATCGATCACGGTCAGGTCGCCGGGTCCGCCTTTCATCGGCATGGGGCGGTATAGGGTCGGGCGACGCATAATGGTTGGCGGCTCCGCGGACTCCACGTGGACCGGACGGTCCGGGCGCGACGGTGGCGCCGTTCCACGGCGGGCGTCGATCCCCGTCGTCCGGCGGGCGTCGATCCCCGTCGTCCGGCGGGCGTCGATCCCCGTCGTTTTGCCGCCGGGGACCGTACGACCGGCATGCTCTCCGGGCTCGCCCGACTGGGAATCGAGGTCGAGTCTCTCGCCGACGCGGGGGCGTTCTACGAGGAGCGCCTGGGGCTCTCCCCCCGCCGCGTCACGGACCGGCTCCGGACGTACCCGGTCGGCGACGCGGAACTCGTCTGTCGCGCCCCCGGCGGCGACCCGCGCGGCGGGCTCCACGTCCACTACGCCTTCGAGGGCGCCGCCGGGTCGCTCGACGCGTGGCGGGACCGGTTCGCCCCCCTCGACCCCGCGGAACACGACTTCGGCGCCTTCCGGTCGCTCTACGCGTTCGATCCCGACCGCAACTGCGTCGAGGTGGCGGCGACGCCGGGCGAGGCCCCGGCGGGGATCGACGGGGTCTTCGAGGTGGTGTTCGAGGTCCGCGACCTCGACCGGGCGGAGCGAACATACCGGGCGCTGGGTTTCGAGCCGATCGACCGGGGCGAGGACCGACGGCGGGTCCGGCTGTCGGGGCCGGTCGACCTTGAACTCTGGGAGCCCCAGCGCGGGCTGGCGGGCGCGCGGGGCGGCGTCCACGTCGACCTGGCGTTCGTGACGCCGGATCCGGCGTCGGCCGCCGCGGCGGTCGACGGACTCGACCGCGAGCGCGTCGAGGGCGGCGTCCGCGTCCGCGACCGCGACTGCCACGCGCTGACGTTCCTCGCGCCGGACGCGGCCGACGCTCGTGGGGACGCCGACGACGACGGGTCGGACGCGCCGAACCGTTAACCGTCCCCCGGCGCACGTCTCGGGCATGGACGACGCCGAGGAGGGACACGGGACGGACGAGCGGGAGGGAGCGGCCGCCGAGGAGGGACACGGAACGGACGAGGAGGGCGGTGCCGTCGGCTACCGCAGGGTCGCCCTGTCCGATCTCCCGGACGGGCTCTCCCCGGCGCGGTCGAAGAAGGAACTCGACGAGGCCGTGGGGGCGAGAGCGTTCGGATGCAACGTCTACGGGGCCGACGCGGGCGAGCAACTGCCGTGGGGCTACCACCGCCACCCGGACCACGAGGAACTGTTCTACGTGATCGAGGGGGAACTCGCCGTCGACACGCCGGAGGGGACCTACCGCGTCGGGGCCGACGAGGCCTTCTTCGTGCCGCCGGACCGCCGGAACCGGGCGCGCGCCGCCGCGGACGGGACGCGGGTGGTGGCCGTCGGCGCGCCCAAGGCCGACGACGGGGCGATCATCGAGGAGGAGTGTCCGGCCTGTGGGGAGCGGACGCGTCTGGACCCGGTGTGCGTCGACGGCGCGGACGAGACCGGGGACGACGTCCCCGAGGGGAGTCCGGCCTACGCGCTCCGGTGTGCGGACTGCGGGACGGAGGTCAGACGGATCGGTTGAGCCGGTCGTTGTCGACCCCGATTCCGGGGGGCGTCACGACCAGGAAGTCACGGAAATGCATGAGCGTCCCGCCCATGTCGGCCACGTCGCGGGCGAAGCCGGCCGCGAGCCGATTGATGTCGCCGTCGACGGCGAGCACGAGCACCTTCCCCGCGTCGACGGCCCGGACCCACTCCTCGGGGTCGGTGCTCCCGTCGAGGACGCCGAGCACCACGTCGCCGGCGGGGTCGCCGTCCTCCTCGGCGAGTTGCTCCTCCGCGCCGCGGAGGTCGAGGTCGAAGTCGCCCATGGGCGGGCCCACGGCGCTGTGCGAGAAAAGGATTCGGGCTCTGTGACGTGAGAAGGGATAAGTCGTCGCTTCCCGACGCGGTGGTATGAACGTCGGGGTCTACCTGAACCCCCAAGACGCCCCGGAGCGGACCGCCCAGGACCTCCGCGAGGGACTGCTCTCCCTGGCCCGGACGGCCCGGGAGGCGGGGTTCGACCACGTCAGCGCCGGCCAGCACTACCTGTCGGAGTACACCCAGCTCCAGCTGTTCCCGTTTCTCGCTCGCCTCGCCGCCGAGACCGGCGGGATGGAACTGGGGACGGGCGTCGTCCTCGCGCCCTTCCACCACCCGGTCGACCTCGCCGAGCGCCTGGCGACGCTCGACGCGCTCCACGACGGGTCGACGACCTTCGGCGTCGGCGCGGGCTACCGCGACGCCGAGTTCGCGGCCTTCGGCGTCCCGAAGGCCGAGCGGGTCTCGCGGACGGTCGAGTGCGTCGAACTCGTGACGCGACTGCTCGGCGAGCGTGGGGTGAGCTACGCGGGCGAGCATTACGCCGTCGAGGACGCCACCATCCCGGTCCGTCCGGACGACCCCGACGACCTGCCCGTCTGGATGGCCGCGAACGCCGACCGGGCGGTCGAGCGGGCCGCGCGGCTGGCCGACGCCTGGTTCGTCAATCCGCACGCGACGCTCGGGGAGATCCGAGAGCAGAAGACGGAGAGATACGACCCGATCCGGGCGGAGCGCGGCGCGGCGGCGGCCGTCCCCGTCCTGCGCGAGGCGTTCGTCGCACCGACGCGCGAGGCGGCCGTCGAGACGGCCCGCGAGCACCTCGCCGAGAAGTACCGGGCGTACGTGGACTGGGGACAGGACGAGGCGATGGAAGCGGAGGGGGACCTCCGTCGGCCGTTCGACGCGCTGGCCGAGGACCGGTTCGTGCTGGGGACGCCCGCCGACGCCCGCGAAGCGATCGAGCGCTACGAGCGCGACCTCGACGCGAGCCACGTCGTCCTCCGGTGTCACTGGCCCGGACTCCCCTACGAGCGAACCCGGGAGTGTCTCGAACTGATCGGCGACGAGGTGCTCCCGTACGTGTAGACGGCGGTCACTCCACTCGCGCACCCGTCTCCGGACGCTCCCTCACCCCCGGAAGGACAGTTTTTTATATCGCGCCGGAACTTGGTAGGGATACAATGTCCCACGACATGGAGGACACGTCGGCGTCGCCGGCGGATCGAGTTCTTCCAGGGCACGTTAGCCCGGACTGACACCGAGATCGACGAGGTACGGCTCTTCGACACGACGCTCCGCGACGGGGAGCAGTCGCCGCGCACGTCGTTCTCCTACGACGAGAAACGGGAGATAGCGGCGGCGCTCGACGAGATGGGGACCCACGTCATCGAGGCGGGGTTCCCGGTCAACTCCGACGCGGAGTTCGAGGCCGTCCGCGACATCGCGGAGTCCGCCTCGACGACGGTCTGCGGGCTCGCCCGCGTCGTCGACGAGGACATCGAGGCGGCCCTCGACTCGGGCGCCGACCTGGTGCACGTCTTCGTGTCCACCAGCGACGTCCAGATCGAGGACTCGATGCACACCACCCGCGAGGACGTCCTCGAACGCTCAGTGGAGGCCGTCGAGCGGGTCACGGACGCGGGCGTCGAGTGCATGTACTCGCCGATGGACGCCACCCGGACCGAGGAGGCGTACCTGCTGGAGATCGTCGAGGCGGTCTCCGAGGCGGGGACCGACTGGATCAACCTCCCCGACACCTGCGGGGTGGCGACGCCGACGCGCTTTGGCCGGATGGTCGAGCGGGTGCGCGAGCACACCGACGCGCGGATCGACGTCCACACCCACGACGACTTCGGGCTGGCGGCGGCGAACGTGCTGGCCGGCTACGAGGCCGGCGCGGCCCAGGCCCAGGTCAGCGTCAACGGCATCGGCGAACGCGCCGGCAACGCCGCCTACGAGGAGGTCGTGATGGCGGCGGAGTCGCTGTACGGAGTGGAGACGGGGATCGACACCACCCGCATCACCGAACTGTCGCGGCTCGTCGAGGAGTACAGCGACATCCCGGTGCCGCCGAACAAGCCGGTGGTCGGCCGGAACGCGTTCTCCCACGAGAGCGGCATCCACGCCGCCGGCGTCATCGAGAACGCGGACACGTTCGAGCCGGGCGTGATGACCCCGGAGATGGTGGGCGCGACCCGCGAGTTCGTGCTCGGCAAGCACACCGGCACCCACTCGGTCCGCAAGCGCCTGGAGGAGGCCGGCTTCACCCCGACCGACGCCGAGGTCCGGGAGATCACCCGCCGGGTGAAAGACCACGGCGCGGAGAAGCGCCGGATCACGGCCACGGAACTCGAACGGTTCGCCCGCGACGTGGGCGTCGAGCGCGAGGAGGTCCGGGCCTGATGTCCGCCGCGCCGGGGTACGCGGCGCGGCGAGCGTTCGCCGCGTGGCTCCCCGGACGACGCGGGACGGCGACGGCGGCGGGAGCGATCGTGTCCACGCGAAAGAATTATGTCGATCCGTCGGATGGGTTCGGACACGATGCGATGGACGGCAGTCGCTCCGCGGTCGCTCGCGTCGGCGAGTGGCCACCCGACCGCTCCGTCGATCGCTGTAGGGGCCCCATAGCCCCGACAGCCCACCCATCCTCGCCGCCGATCATCGCACGACAGAGAGCCAGGACGACGCGGAGCGACGTGCGCACCCACAAACCATGAGCGAACGCGTGACACCATCGACCGAGGAGGACCGCGAGGGAAGCACAGACGAACAACGGACGGCCGACGCGACCGACGCGGAAGCGGAGGCGGAAGCGGAAGCGGAAGCGGAAGCGGAAGCGGAGCCCATCGAGGTGACGACCGGTGCGTCGGCCG
>JBDGUC010000029.1:16953-27967 GCA_042216285.1 Haloferacaceae archaeon | reverse complement strand
GAGTCAACGACATTGAGGATAGGGGTAACAGCCGTTTGGCACGGCTAGACGGCCACCGACCACGACGACTGGGTTAACCGGACTCCCGCAAAGTGGCGGCGTCCGTGGTTGCAAACCTGAAACTCCCACCGCTCGGGATTCCTCCGCGTTTACGCGGAGGAGGATGTCAACGGTCGTGATAGCTTCGCGTGGCCCGGGACGGGAGCGTCCGACCCGGGGCCGGAACCCGACTGCCGTCGACGGACACCGACGAGTACCGTTCGCGCCGCCGCGGCGTAGCCGGCGAGCGCGCTATCCGTAGGTCTCCTCCAGGTACGCGACGATGTCGTCGCTCTCGGCCATTCCCTCGACGTCGTTGGCCTCGTCGACCAGCACCGGGACGCCCGTCTGTCCGCTCACCTCCTCGACCTCGGTCCGCGCCCCGTGCGAGCGGGGGACGTCCCGGGACTCGTAATCCAGGTCGAGGTCGGCGAGCGTCTCCTTGACCTTCGCGCAGTACGGACAGCCGGGGAGTTCGTAGAGCACGAGCTCTGACATCGGTCCCGCTTGGAGGCGAGGGACCAAGAGGCGTTCGGGGGTGTGCGAGCGCGGCGTCAGTCGTCCCCGTGTGAGGGCCCCCGGTCCTCCGTGACGCCCCGAACGCGACGGAGGCGGGCGACGAGGCGACCGCGCGCGAGCCAGGCTTCGGCGCCCGCCCACCCGAGGAGGACGAGGCCGGCGAGCAGGAGGTAGAGGAACGCCCACGGCGGCAGCCAGACGGGACGGATCCAGGGTGCGACGTGGGACCACCGGGTCGCCGCCGCGGACACCGGCCCGCCGACGGGCGTCCCGTCGGCCAGGGAGCGGACCAGCTCCGCCGGCGTGGTGCGGGCGACGATGGCCGTCGGATCCCCGCCGTGGACCCGGTAGGTCCCGGTCCGGTTCAGTTCCGCCATCGTCGGCCCCGTCGCCACGGGCCGGTAGTCGGGAGTGACCCGCTCGGCGTCGTAGGGACCCCACGGCGCGTAGAACTCCCAGACGACGCGGCCCGTCGGGGTCACCTCGATCACGCGGTGGTGGAGCGTGTCGGTGACGAGCGTGTCGCCGTTCGGGAGGCGGTCGGCGTCCCGGGGCCAGGAGAGCGGTCCCCGGAGGGTCCAGGTCCGGACCCACGTCCCGTTCCGGCGGGCGTACTCGACGACGCGGTCGTTCTCCGAGTCCGCGACCAGGAGCGTCGGCGTCCCGTTCGGCCCCCGGAGGTAGTCCGGGTTGTGCTGCTCGAAGAGGGTGTCGTGGTGGCCGTCGCGGCCGAGTCGCCACACGATGCGCTTCGTCGACCGGTTGACCTTCACCACCTGGTCGAAGTTCCGCAGCGAGATGATGAACCCCCCGTCGACCGCGTCCACGTCGTTGACGTGGGTCCAGTCCGGCTTGAACCCGCCGTCGGTGTCGTTGGGGAAGTGGTTCCGGACCGTCCACTGCCAGACGACGGTGTCGTTGTGGCGGTCGTAGACGAACACCCGGTCGTCGCTGACGCCGCGCTTCGGGTCGTAGTTGCGCATGTTCGCCACGACCAGGTTCCCGTTCGGGAGCATGTCGACGTCGTGGGTGTCCTCGATGGGCAACCGCTGGACCCACACCCGCTCGTGGGTCTCCGGGTCGAGTTCGTAGACCAGCGTGGACCCCGGCCGGGTGGACGCGACCAGCAGGTCGCCGTTGGACAGCGCGTCGACGTCGTAGAACCACCGGAAGCCGTCGTGGGCGCCGTTGACGACCCAGCTTCGGTTCCCCTCCGGCGTGACCCCGACCAGCCGCGCGGGCTTCTTCCGGTTTCCCTGCCCATCGACGTGGAACCCCTGGACGCTGATCACGGTCGGCCCGTCGGCGGGACGGGAGACGTGGCCGGCCCTGAGCGTCGGCCGTTCCCGGGCGGGGTAGGCCAGTGTCGTGCCCGTCGCCGCCACGAGGAGGGCGAGGACGACGAGCGCGACGGTCAGCCGCGCGGCGCGTCTGCGCACGCTCGCGAGTTGCGGGCATCGAGAATAAGCCCTCCGTTACAGGGGGAAAATCGTCCGCGACAGCCGGGAGAAACCGCTCCAGTCCCCGGGGTCGACTACCGGTCGGCCAGCAGTTCCGTCGCGGTCAGGAGCGCGTCGAGGTTGACGCCACCCTCGGCGAGCAGGTCCGCCGCGCCGGACTCGCGGTCGACAACCACGAGCACCCGGTCGACGACGGCGCCGGCGTCGCGGAGCGCCTCGACGGCGTCGAGCGCGCTCCGGCCCGTCGTCGCCACGTCCTCGAGGAGGACGACTCGCTCGCCCTCGTCGAGGCGGCCCTCGATCCGGTTGCCCGTCCCGTACTCCTTTGCCTGCTTGCGGGCGATGACGTACGGGAGGCCCGTCTCGACGCTCGTGGCCGCGACGAGCGGGACCGCCCCGAGCGCCACGCCGGCGAGTTTCGTCCCGTCGATCCGGTCGGCGAACGCCCGCGCGACCAGGTCCAGGCAACGAGGGTCCGTCTCGAAGCGGTACTTGTCGACGTAGTAGTCGCTGGTGCCGCCGTGTGCGAGTTCGAACTCGCCGTATCGCACCGCCTCGGCGTCGCGCAGCGCCGCGAGGAGGTCACCCCGGGAAACCGTCATCGCCGGGGGATACCCCGCGACGGGGTAAAACGTTCCCGCTCGCGTCGCCGGCGACGCGAGCGGAATCCCGGGAGCCGAACGGTTTTACGTGATCGGCGACACATACGACGACGATGGACGGGACCGACGAGTCGCTGCCGCTCGCGGCGCTCGTCGAGACGGTCACCGAGGGGCTGTTCGTCCTCGCCCCCGACGGACGGATCGTCTGGACGAACGACGCGTTTCTCGACCTCGTCGGCGGGGCGGACGACGACCCGACGGGCCGGCCGTTCGCGTCGCTCTTCGGTGACGCCGTCGACGAGGCGACTCTCGACGCGATCGCAACCGACGAGACGGGACCGGCGGTGATCCGACCGGCGTCGCACGCGGACGCGTACGAGGTCGACGTCCGGCCGCTCGCCGACGGGCGGGGCGTCGGGTGGCTCCGCGACGTCTCCGCGCGCTACCGGCGCGAACGGGAGATCGAACGGTACCGGACGATCCTCGACACGGTCGACGACACCGTCTACATGCTGGACGGGGATCGGCGGTTCACGTGGATCAACGCCGCCGCCGAACGCATGTTCGGGTACGACCGCGAGACGTTCGTCGGGCGTCACCTCTTCGAGTTTCTCACCGACGAGCAGATCGAGACGTCGAGGCGGAACGTCGAGTATCTCCTGGCCGACGAGACGCCGAGCGTCATCACGTTCGAGATGGAGCCCGAGCGAAAGGACGGGACGACGTTTCCGGCGGAGACGCGGGCGACGACCCTGCCCGGCGAGGAGTTCACGGGCACGGTCGGGATCATCCGCGACGTGAGCGACCGCAAGGAGCGAGAGCGGGAACTCGAACGGCAGAACGACCGCCTCGAGGAGTTCGCCAGCCTCGTCTCCCACGACCTCCGGAACCCGCTGAACGTCGCGGAGGGACGGCTGGAACTGGCCCGAAAGGAGTGTTCGAGCGACCACCTCGACGCCCTGGGAGACGCCCACGAGCGGATGGAACGGCTGATCGAGGACCTGCTGACGCTGGCCCGATCCGGCGAGTCGGTGACCGACGTCACGGCCGTCGATCTGGCGGCGGCCGTCGAGGATAGCTGGCAGGGGGTGAAGACGGACTCGGCGACGCTCGTGAGCGACACGACGTGTACGATCCACGCCGATGGGAGCCGGCTCCGACGGCTCCTCGACAACCTCGTCCGGAACGCGGTGGAACACGGGTCAACTGGCGGTCGGACGGGATCCGACGACCCCGTGGAGCACGGCGCCACGAGCGGTCAGTCACGGGCCGCCGACGCCCCCGGGGAC
Source organism: Haloferacaceae archaeon (assembly GCA_042216285.1). Lineage (GTDB taxonomy): Archaea > Halobacteriota > Halobacteria > Halobacteriales > Haloferacaceae > CAZMLQ01. Next base: position 24,058 of record JBDGUC010000029.1, on the reverse strand, counting down.
GGGAGCGAGAAACTGACCGTGACCGTCGGCGACCTGGACGACGGGAGCGGGTTCTACGTCGAGGACGACGGGCCGGGGATCCCCGCGCCGGAGCGGGACCGGGTGTTCGAGACGGGGTACTCGACCGAGCGTAACGGGACCGGGTTCGGCCTCGGCATCGTCAGGGAGATCGTCGACGCCCACGGCTGGGAGATCCGGCTGACCGAGGGCTCGGCCGGCGGCGCCCGGTTCGAGATCACCGGCGTCGAGTGCCTCGACGGGTAGGGGACTGCAGGCACGTCGAGCCGCCGCCGGGGCTCGGCCGCGTCGTCCGCCGAACCCGTCGGGTGCTCACCACGGTTCGTCCTTCAGTCCGAGCGCGTAGGCGATGGCGTTGGTGCCGACGTGGAGGATCGGGGTGGCTACGACCACCACGCCGACGGCCGCGGGCGTGAACGTCCGCCCGAACCAGGCGGGGGCGAACAGCGCGGCACAGGCCAGCGCGCCGACGACGAAGTCCAGTTGGTCGACCACCGGGACCAGGGCGCCCCGCGTCCGGCCGGACCGGCGCTTGAGGAACGAGGCGGCGATGTCGCCGACCATGGCGCCGGCGGCCAGGCCGACGGCCGCCGACAGGGGGAAGGGGGCGAGGGGGACGCCGAGGAGCGCGGCGGCCCCGCCCCGCACGACGTCGAGGGCGAGCGCGAGCGCCACGCCCGCGAGCACGCCCGCGACGGTCCCGCGCCAGGTCTTCCCGTCGCCGAGCAGCCGGCGACCGCGCCAGGTCCGTCCCCCGTCGATCGGTCGGCCGCCCCCCGCGAGCACCGCGGCGTTGTTGGGGACGTACGCGGGGAGCATCGCCCAGAGCGCGCCGGCCACCAGCGCGTACATGCGAGACGGTGCAGGTGGGTGGCTCTTAGCCCCGGCGGTCCCGCGTCCGCGGGGCCATCCGGACCCGAGCCTCCCGCGGCGGGGCCATCCCTATACGCCCCGGGATCCTACGGGGGGGCATGCTCCCGCCCGTCGCCGGCCGGTTCGTCGCCGGCGAGATCCCCGCGACGGCACTCGACCACGCCCGCGCCCGCAACGAGGAGGGGCTGAAGGTGATCTTGAATCTGCTCGGCGAACACCACGGCTCCCGGGCGGCGGCCGACGCCGACGCCGTCGCCTATCTCGACTTGCTCCGCGACCTCGAGGGATCCGGGCTCGACGCCTGTATCTCGGTCAAGCCCACCCAGCTCGGACTCGACGTCGACGGGGAGGCCTTCCGCGAGAACTACCGCCGGGTCGTCGCGGCCGCCGCCGAGCGCGACGGCTTCGTCTGGTGTGACATGGAGGACGCCTCGACCACCGACGCCACCCTCGACGCCGTCGAGGCGCTCGCGCCGTCGTTCCCGGGGCGGTGTGGCGTCTGCGTGCAGGCCAACCTCCGGCGGACCCGCGCGGACGTCGAGCGCCTCGCCGGCCTGCCCGGGAAGGTGCGGCTGGTGAAAGGCGCCTACGCCGAGCCCGCCGGGATCGCCTACACCGACCGCGAGGCGATAGACGAGGCCTACCGCGAGAACCTCGAACTGCTCTTTCAGGACCACGACGGCGGGATCGGGGTCGCCACCCACGACCCCGCGATGATCAAACACGCGGTCGGGCTCTCGGAGCGCTACGACGCGAGCTTCGAGTTCCAGATGCTGATGGGCGTCCGCGAACGCGCCCAGCGCGACCTCGCGGCCCAGGGGTACGAGGTCTGGCAGTACGCCCCCTACGGGAGGGCCTGGCTCGCGTACCTCTACCGGCGGCTCCGCGAGCGCCGCGAGAACCTCGCCTTCGTGGCCCGGGCCCTCGTGGGCGACTGAGAACCGTCGCGGACCGCCGTCGTGGACGGACACGCTGAAGGCCCCCGCGGTCGGAGGTGGAGTCGATGCCAACGTGGAAGCGGGACGTCGCGAGCGGCCTCGTCGTCCTGGTCCCCATCCTCGTCATCCTTCTGGTCCTGAACTGGCTGTTCTCGCACATCGCCGACCTGCCGCTCGTCGACACCATCCAGCCCGTCTGGTTCCGGGTGGTCGTCGCGATCGTCGTCTTCGGGGCGCTGGTGCTCGCGGTCGGGTACCTGATGCGGACGACCGTGGGGCGGCTGTTCGAGGCCTACCTCGACGCCACGATGAACCACGTGCCGCTCCTGCGCGTGCTCTACAACGCCTCGAAGCTGGCCGTCGAGACCGCCCTGACGGGCACCGAGGACCTCCAGACGCCGGTGCGGGTCGAACCTTGGCCCGGGATGCGGATGACGGCGTTCAAGACCGGCAAGCGCACCGACGACGGCCGCGAGGTGCTCTTTCTCCCCACCGCCCCGAACATCACCACCGGGTTCGTGATCGAGGTCGCCCCCGGCGACTACGTGGAGACCGACGAGCGGGTCGAGGAGGCCATGACGCGCATCCTCAGCGCGGGCTTTGCCGAACAGCAGGAGCCGGGCGTGCCCATCGACGTGCGCGAGGCCACCGACGCGGGGGGGTCCGCGGCGACCGCGAACGGCGGCGACGCGGAGACGGACGCGAACTAGGACGGGGCCACGGCTCCGGCGTGGGAAGCGGTCACACGTAGGTGAACCAGTCGGCGTGGGCGTCCACCCGGCGCTGGACGACGTCGAAAAAGCGGCTCTGGATCTCCTCGGTGACCGGCCCGCGGGTCCCCTCCCCGATGACGACGTTGTCGACCTTCCGGATGGGGGTCACCTCGGCCGCCGTCCCGGTGAAGAAGAGTTCGTCGGCGGTGTTGAGTTCGCCACGCGAGATGCTCGCCCGAGCGTCGACCTCGTAACCCATCTCCCGGGCGAGCGTGACGACGCTCCGGCGGGTGATTCCGTCGAGGATGCTCTGGGAGAGCGCCGGAGTGTAGAGCGTCCCGTCGCGCACCATGAAGAGGTTCTCGCCCGGCCCCTCGGCGACGTACCCCTCCTTGTCGAGGACGATGGCCTCCGTGTAGCCGTTGCGGCGGGCCTCCTCGCCGGCGAGCATGCTGTTGACGTACAGCCCCGTCGTCTTGGCGTTGGTCGGGATCTGACTGGAGGCGTGCTTGCGCCACGACGAGACCATCACCTCGACCCCGTTCTCGATGGCCTCCTCGCCCAGGTAGGCCCCCCAGGGCCACGCGGCGATGGCGACCCGTTCGGGACACTCCTTCGGGGAGACGCCGAGCGACCCGTAGCCGTAGAACGCGACCGGCCGGACGTAACACGACTCCAGGTCCTGGCGCCGGATGAGTTCCAGCGTCGCCTCGGTCAACTCCTCGCGGTCGTGGGGGAGTTCCATGTCGTAGGGGCGGCCGGAGGCGAAAAACCGGTCGAGATGTTCGTCCCACCGGAAGAGCGCGGGCCCCTCCTCGGTGTCGTAACATCGCACCCCCTCGAAGATCCCCGTGCCGTAGTGGAGTCCGTGAGTGAGCACGTGGACCTGGGCGTCGTCCCAGTCGACGAACTCGCCGTCCATCCAGATGGTGTCGAGGGACGCCGTCTCGTCCCTCATCTCCTCGAATCCCATATCTCCCCCCTCTCCCCCGGTCGCCATAAACCCTAACGGACGCCGGAAACGAGCGGGAGCGTTCGCGGGACGAACGGCTCCGAGACGGGACCGGCGGCCGTCACTCCAGGGCCGCGACCAGGCGGGTCCCGTCGACGAAGGCCAGGCCGTGGCGGTCGGCGTAGGCGGCGGCGTCGCCCGGCGCGAGCGCACCGCCGGTGGCGTCGTCGAGCATCTCGCAGACGACGACCGCCGGCGCCAGACCGGCCTCGCGGGCCAGCGCCAGCCCCAGTTCCGTGTGGCCCCGCCGGTCGCCGAGCAGGTCCGGCGCCCCCCGGAGGAGGTGGACGTGACCCGGGGCGCGAAAGGCGGCCGCGAACTCCTCGGGCCCGTAGGGCTGGCCGGCGGCGACGGTCTCGGCGACCGTGGCGAGTTCGGCGATCGTCAGCGCCCGGTCGTCGTCGGTGATGCCGGTGTAGGTCTCGCGGTGGTTGACCGTCAGCGAGAACGACGAGCGCTCGTCGTAGTCCGGGCGGCCGGCCGCCGCCGGGTGGTCGAGGGTCTCCTCGCGGTAGGGGAGGTCGAGCGCCGCGCCCACCGCGTCCGACAGCGCGACACAGACCAGCCCACCGGCGTCGTTTCGCAGGCGGGCGACGTCCCCGGGACCCATCGCGCCGGCGGGGTAGACGACGTCCGTCTCGCCCTCGCGGTCGGCGAAGTCGTGGATCAGGACCGGGTCGCCCGCACGGAAGGCGGCGACGGCCCGCGCCACCCGGTCGCCGCCGAGCCGCGGTTCGCCGGCGCTACGCCTCCTCGACACGGATGCTCACCTCGTCTCCGTCCGCCAGATCCAGCGCGTCCCTGAGTTTCACCGGGGCGATGACCTCCAGGCTCGTCTCGTCGTGGTGGGTCCGCTCGGGGACGATGACGTGGGCGGGTCCGACCCGGTCGTCGCCGCGGGCGACGGTCGCCGCGTAACACGTCGCCGGCCCGAACGTGCGGTCCTCGTCCTCCCAGCCGTCGATGGGCACCGCCTCCATCGACGCCATCTCGGGACGGGTCCGCACGCTCGCCTCGGTCAGGTCGACGTTGAGCGTCCCGGGAAACGGCTCGTAGCCCAGGCGCTCGACGAACTGGTCCATGTAGCCGGGCAGGGAGATGTAGTGGCGCCCCTCGCCCATCCCGCTCGTGACGACCCCGACCAGTTCGAGCGACCGGTCGGCCGCGAAGATCCGCCGGTAGTCGGCGTACTCGCGGCGAAGCGCCGCCGCCCCGTCGGCCGTCGTCGTCACCCACTGCCCGTCGGCCACCACGTCGCGTTCGACGAGGCCGGCGGCCTCCAGACGCTGGAGCCGACGCGACGCCGTCTGGCTCGACACGTCGAGCCGATCGGAGAGCGTCGCACAGGAGACCTTCGACTGCCCCTCGTATCCGCCCACCAGCGCCACCTCCTTCAGCGCGGCGAGTTCGTCGTGACCGACGGCGGACGCCGGTGCCGTCCGTGCCATGTCCCGACCACGGGGGCGCGCCCGGATAAGCGTACCGGATCCGGGATGCATCTCAGATGTGGGATGGTGAGGAGTGCCGCATGCGGCCTACGCACCGGGGGCCCCTGAAGGCGTCGGTCCCGGCGACCGGACCGGAACCCCCTTACCGGGGCGAGGCAAACGGCGCGGCATGTTCAGGGAGTTCCGGCGGGAGGTCGAGGAGGCCCTGACCGCGGCGCTCTCCTCGCTCGACCTGCCGACCGACGACCTGGGGGTGGAGCGTCCGCCCTCCGACGTGGACGCGACGCTCGCGTCGAGCGTCGCCTTCAGACTCGCCGGCGAGGTCGGTGCCCCGCCGCCGTCGGTGGCCGCCGACGTCGCAGACGCCGTCGAGGTGGCCGGCTACGACTACCTCGCGGCCGCCGACGCCCGCGGCCCGTACGTGAACTTCCGGGTGAGCGAGCGCTACTACGCGGACGCGCTCGACGCCGCCCGCGAGGACGACTACGGCCACCTCCCACCCACGGGGGAGTCGGTCGTCGTCGAGCACACCTCGGCGAACCCCACCGGACCGGTCCACGTCGGCCGGGCGCGCAATCCGATCCTCGGCGACGCCATCGCCCGCACGCTCGATTACGCCGGCCACGACGTCGAGCGCCACTACTACGTCAACGACGCCGGCCGCCAGGTGGCGACGTTCGCCTGGGCCTACGAGACGTTCGACGAGGCCGACCTGCCCGCCCCGGAGCGCGACCGGGCCGACTACGACCTCGTGCGCTACTACCGGAAGGGCACCGAGTTCCTGGCGGAGGGGCCGGAGGCGGAGGTCGCGGCCGCCGAGGCGGAGATCGAGGCGATCATGCAGGGCCTGGAGGCGGGCGACGACGGGGCCTACGAGCGGGTGAGCAGGGTCGTCGACCGGGTGCTCGACGGCATGCGCGAGTCGCTCGGCCGCCTGCCCGTGACGTTCGACGAGTTCGTCAAGGAGACCCGGTTCATGCGCGACGGCTCCTCGCGCCGGGTCGTCGAGCGCCTGAAGGAGAGCGAGCACGCCGTCTACGAGGACGAGGCCTGGCAACTCGACCTCTCGGCGTTCGGCATCGAGAAACGCCTCGTCTTCGAGCGCTCGGACGGCACGACGCTCTACACCACCCGCGACATCGCCCACCACGAGTGGAAGTTCGACCGCTTCGACCGCGCCGTGAAGGTGCTCGGCGAGGACCACCGCCTGCAGGACGACCAGTTGCGCGCCGCGCTGGAGATCCTCGGCAACGACTGCGCGAGTCTCGACACCGCCTTCTACTCGTGGGTCGACCTCCCCGAGGGGGGAATGAGCACCCGCGAGGGGACGGGCGTCGACCTGGACGATCTGCTCGACGAGTCGATCGCCCGCGCCCGCCAGGAGGTCGAGGACCGCCTCGACACCCGCTCGCGGGACGACGACCTGACCGACGACGACGTCGAGCGCATCGCCCGACAGGTCGGCATCGGCGCCGTCCGGTACGACATCGTCGCCAAACAGCCCACCAAGGGGATCACCTTCGAGTGGGACCGCGCCCTCGACTTCGAGGCCCAGTCCGCCCCCTACGTCCAGTACGTCCACGCACGCTGCTGTGGCATCCTCGACGAGGCGCGGGCCGCGGGCCTCGACCCCGCGGCCGTCGACCCCGACCCGGCCGTCCTGGACGCGCCCGAGGAGCGCGCGCTCCTCCGGACGGTCGCGCGCCTGCCCGCCGAGATCGAGGCGGCGGCAAACGACCTGACGCCACACGTGGTCGCCACCTACACCCGCGACCTCGCGGAGCGGTTCAACGCGTTCTACCGCGAGTGTCCGGTCCTCGACGCCGACCCGGAGCGTCGTGCGGCCCGGCTGGCGCTCGTGATCGCCTCGCGCACCGCCGTCGCAAACGCCCTGGACGTCCTCGGCGTGGCCGCCCCGACGTCGATGTAGCCCGTCGCCGGCGAGGTGTGACGGCTCGCCGGCACGGTCAGCCGAACAGCCGCCCGAAGAAACCCTTCCGGTCGTCGTCACCGTCGTCCGCGTCACCGTCGTCCGTCGATCCGGCATCGTCTCGTTCGTCACCCTCGTCGTCCGGGCCGGTCCGCTCCTCGCCGTTCGCCCCC
>JBDGUC010000029.1:0-16853 GCA_042216285.1 Haloferacaceae archaeon | reverse complement strand
CCCGTTCGTCCTCGGCCGTCGTCTCGTCGGCCCGTTCGTCCTCGGCCGTCGTCTCGTCGGCCCGTTCGTCCCCGGCCGGTTCGACGAGGATTCCCGCCTCGTCGTCCGGGTCCTCCGCCGGGGTCGAGTCCCCCTCGGCGTCGATCGCCACGCCCGCGCCGTCGGCGTCCGCCGCATCCGGGTCGCTGGCTCCCTCCGCGTCCGTCGAATCGACCGCCGTCGCCTCGTCGGACCGGTCCACCGGGCCGTCGTCGGTCGTCCCCCCGCCGTCCGGCGTCGAGTCGGACGCCTGGCTCTCGTCCGGCGCGGCGGCGTCACCGGAGGCGGAGTCCTCCGACGTCGGTTCGGTCGTCGTCCCGTCGGGCCCGGCACCGGTCGCGTCGGCGTCCGGGGCGTCGACGTCGGGGATCGACACGCCGGTCAGCGTGGCCGCCAGTCGCCGGTACGCCCCGGTCGCGGGGCTCCGCGGGGCGTACGCCGCGAGCGGCTTCCCCGCGGCGAGCGCGTCGGAGACGGTCGGATCGTCCGGGATCGTCCCGAGCACGTCGCCGTCGAGGCGGTCGCGCGCCCGCTCGCCCGCCTCGTCCCCGCCACGGACGAGGACGTAGCCCCGGAGCGGCGTTCCGAGCCGACGGGTCACCGCCGCGGTCTTCGTCGTGTCGTCGAGCGCGGCCCGCTCCGGCGTGGTGACGAGCACCACCTCGTCGGCCGCCCGGAGGGGTTCGAGGCTGTCGGTGCTCAGTCCGGCACCGGTGTCGACGACCACGTACTCGTACTCGTCGGCCAGCGTTCCGAGGACGTCGGCCAGTCCGTCGGGACTGGCGTCCGCGAAGGCGTCGAGGGCGCGCGATCCGGGAACGACCGCCAGCCCGTCGGCCGCCTCCCGGATCGACTCGGTGACCGTCGCCACGCCGGCGAGCACGTCGTGCAGGGTCGGCCCGTCGTCCGCGAGTCCGAACGCCGCCCCGAGGTTCGCCATCCCCAGGTCGGCGTCGACGACCGCGGTCCGGTGACCCGCCGCCGCCAGCGCCGCCCCGAGGTTCGCGGTCGTCGTGGTCTTTCCGACGCCGCCCTTGCCGCTGGCGACCGCGTAGACCCGTCCCATGCCCCCTCTGTCCCTGCGGGCCCCAATAAATGTACACCCCGCGCTCGCCCCGTCGACGGGGCGATCAGGCGTCGTCCACCAGGAAGAGGCCGAAGTAGACCGTGACGAGGCCGCCGCCGATCACGACGATCGACAGGACGCCGACGAGCAGGACGGTCCCGATCGGGCCGAACGACGTGGGCGAGGGGAGGGTGGCGAGGAAGGGCGGGATCACCGGTGCGACGAGCGCCGTCCCGAGGAGGAGTCCGAAGAGGAACGCCGCAGCCGTGGTCCGCACCGAGGGGTGGGCGCGTCGGGCGTTCACGCGAACCCGCCTCCGAGGGCGACCAGGAACGTGTTCGCGGCCACGACGCCCGTCGCGACCGTCGCGAGTTCGAGTCCGCGTTCGGCGACCGTCGGTCGCCGCCGATCGAGCGCGGCCAGGCCGCCGAGCACCGCGACGGCGAGGATCAGTCGGAGCCAGACGATCGCCACCACCACGGCCAGCGGATGGGCGATCCCGGAGAGCGGGGGGACGTTCGTCCCGAGGGGGAGGCCGAGCGGCGACACGACCCGCCGGAACGCGAGCGCGAGCGCGGTCCCGATCCCGTCGATGGCCAGCGCGAAGACCAGGGCGGCGCCCGCCGAGCCGGCGAAGTAGCCCGAGTCCGGCATCCAGACGCCGAGTCCGAACATCAGGACGTAGGTGACGAAGGCCGCGACGATGGGTGCCGAGAGCCAGACCGCGAGGAACGCCGGCGCGGCCAGGCCGTGGTGGACGACGAGGGCCGTCGTCAGCGCGAGCAGGACGCCGAGCCCCGTCACCCCGAAGTAGCGGGGACGGACCGATCGCACCGCCGGATCGAGGACGGCGGTGAGCAGGAGCCACACCAGTCCGCCGAGGGTGACCGCGAGGAGGTACGCCCACGGGAGGCCCACGAGCACGGACAGGGGGGACGGGTACGCCACGACCCCGTCGAGCGCGTGGAGCGCCGCACCGGCCGCGACCCACGGCAACGAGGCGAGCACGACCCGCCGATCGAGCGTCGGACCCTGGATCCGGATCAACAGACCGACCGCTAGCGCGACGGCGAGGAGGGCGTCGACGAGGACGCCCGGGGTCAGCAACGCGGAGAGATCGGTCATCGACCCGTCGCCGTCCGGGGATTCCCGACGCGTCGGCGGAAGACGTGCATGCGTGTCGTGATCTATCGAACGGGCGGACGTTAATCTCACGGCCGGGCGGGAAGCGAGCGCGGACGTCGCGGACCCATCGGGACGCACGGGACGGGGGCGACGCCGCGCCACGGCCCCCCCGCCGTCGATGACGGTGCTTTAACCGTCTCGGTGACCTTCCCTCCGACAACAAGGATGTCGGACGCCACAGACACGGGTGACGCGGAGGATCACCGGGACAGGCGGAAATACGAGTTCCAGCGGGTCATCGAGGAACTCGACGAGTACGAGGGTTCCGGCACGCAGCTCGTCACCATCTACGTCCCCGAAGACACCCAGATCTCCGACGTCGTCCAGCACGTCACGCAGGAACACAGCGAGGCCTCGAACATCAAGTCCAAGCAGACCCGGACCAACGTGCAGGACGCACTCAAGAGCATCAAGGACCGGCTCCGGTACTACGACGACCCGCCGGAGAACGGGATGGTGCTGTTCAGCGGCGCCGTCGACGCCGGCGGCGGCCAGACCGAGATGGTCACGAAGGTGCTGGAGAGCCCACCACGCCCCATCGAGTCCTTCCGGTATCACTGCGACTCGGACTTTCTCACCGGGCCCCTGGCGGAGATGCTCGCCGACGAGGGGCTGTTCGGGCTCATCGTCCTCGACCGCCGCGAGGCGAACGTCGGCTGGCTCCGGGGCAAGCGCGTCGAACCCGTAAAGAGCGCCAGTTCGCTCGTCCCCGGCAAGCAGCGCAAGGGCGGCCAGTCGGCCCAGCGGTTCGCCCGTCTCCGGCTGGAGGCGATCGACAACTTCTACCAGGAGGTCGCGGGGATGGCCAACGAACTGTTCGTCCCCGAGCGCCACGACCTCGACGGCGTCCTCGTCGGCGGCCCGTCGCCGACCAAAGACGAGTTCCTCGACGGCGACTACCTCCACCACGAACTCCAGGACCTGGTGCTCGGCAAGTTCGACGTGGCCTACACCGACGAGTCCGGGCTCTACGACCTGGTCGACGCGGCCCAGCAGGTGCTGGCCGACCAGGAGGTGATGAAGGACAAGGCCCAGATGGAGGAGTTCTTCGAGGAACTCAACCGGGGCGAACGAGCCACCTACGGCTTCGAGCCGACGCGGCAGAACCTGGTGATGGGCTCGGTGGACCGCCTCCTGCTCTCGGAGGACCTCCGCTCGGACGTCGTCGTCTACGAGTGTCCCGAGGGCCACGAGGAGTACGAGGTCGTCGACCGCCGCGCCGACACCCCCGCCCACACGTGTTCGGAGTGCGGGCAGGACGCGGCGGTCGCCGACCGCGAGGACCTCATCGACCACCTGATCGAGATCGCGGAACGACGCGGCACCGAGACGAAGTTCATCTCGACGGACTTCGAGAAGGGCGAACAGTTGTTCGACGCCTTCGGCGGCGTCGCCGGCATCCTCCGGTACGCGACCGGCGTGTGAGGCCCCGTGACCGACGGCCGTCAGAGGAACGCCCGTAACTGTCGCCGTCGCCGGTCGAGATCGAAATGCGGGACGACGCTCCCGGCCGCGGCCAGGCGGTCGAGCGTCAGGTAGACGTCCGCGCCGGCGCGCTCGGCGTACGCACAGCAGTCGACGACCGCCGCCCGATCCAGCGCCAGCGCGTCGAGGCGACCGAGCGCCAGCGCCAGCGCCGCGCCCGCCTCGCCGTCGGGAAACGCGTCGAGGACGGCGTCGAACGACGGACCCGTGTCCGCGGTGGCGCCGGATGACGCCGCATCGACCGGATACGTCCGCAGACAGCGGGGACACAGCGCCGCGCGCGCCGAGCCCTCCGGCGCGTACTCGCGGAGGGCCGGCGGCACCGGGAACGCGACCGTCGGCACGTCACACTCCGGGCAGGACATGGCTCGTGTTCCCTACGGGCGACGCCCGTGATGGCTGTTGTGCCGACCGGGCCGCCACCCCGTCCACACCCGCGCCGGACGGATATATAGTTTTAAATATACCAATTGTATAAGGTCATCTAATGGTGTCGCACTTCGACGGCCCACCCCTCAGCATCGAGAAGGACGAGTTCCTGTATCTGACGGAGGATGCCAGGGTCAGCCCGGAGGAGGCCACCCACCTCGTCGGTCGCGTCTACGACTGACGCGACGACGGTTCGCCGCGGACGACCCGCACGGGAATCGGTCGCCCGGCGGACGCACGCGCGCATACGCCCTCTCGACGGGGGCGCTCCGGCGAGACGTCCGCGTCTGACGACGTAGCCCGTTCTCTACCCGGCCTGGACCTGCCGGGCGGCGCTCGACCGTTCCCTTCCGCCCGCCGCCTCGCGTCGGCGGTGCGCGTCGGCCGGGCGATCCCCGAGTTTCGGTCGTTCCAGGCGATTGAAAACCGACTCCTCGGTTGAAACGGTTCGGGCGGGAACGTTCTCATGTGAGGTAACTTCCGATGTTCGCAACCACCCGACGACGTGTCATGCAGGCGCTCGGCTTCGGGGGCGCGGCGTCCCTCGCCGGCTGTAGCGCCTCGCCGCCCACCGCCAACAGCGCGATCGCCCAGCAGACGACCCCCACCCCGGCGGGGGCGTCCGGCCGGATCGCGGCCGACCCGACGGACGTCCCCGATCCGGTCGACTGGACGAGTCCGAAACACCACGAGATCACGCTCGAAGCGAAGGAACTCACGGCGGAGATCGAACCCGGCGTGACGTTCGACTTCATGACCTTCGACGGGCAGGTGCCGGGCCCGATGATCCGCGTTCGGCAGGGCGATACGGTGTCCTTTACCCTGAAGAACCTGCCGGACAACATGCGCCAGCACAACGTCGACATGCACGCCATCTACGGCACGGGCGGCGGGAACGTGGCGACGACCGCGAACCCGGGGGAGTCGAACGGCGAGACGTTCACGGCGGAGTATCCCGGCGCGTTCATCTACCACTGTGCGGTTCCCCTCCTCGACATGCACATCTCGTCGGGCATGTTCGGAATGATCCTCGTCGAGCCGAAGGAGGGGCTTCCGGCCGTCGACCGGGAGTTCTACCTCGGCCAGCACGAGGTCTACACCGACAAGCCGGCGGGGACGAAGGGCCACCACAAGTTCGACATCCAGTCGATGAAGGACGAGACGCCGTCCTACGTCCTCTTCAACGGGGAGAAATACCCGTTCACGCCCGACCGCTACGGGCCGATGCAGGCAGAGGAGGGCGAGACGGTCCGCGTGTTCATGGTGACCGGCGGGCCGAACCTCACCTCCAGTTTCCACCCCATCGGAAACGTCTGGACGAAGGCGTACCCGCAGGGGGCGCTCGCCTCGACGCCGATGGAGTACGTCCAGACCCAGTCGGTCCCGCCCGGGAGCTGTTTCGTCGGCGAGATGGACCTGCCGGTCACCGAACGCATCAAGCTGGTCGATCACTCGCTCTCGCGGGTCGTCCACAAGGGCCTGCTGGCCGAAATCGACGTCGCGGGCGAGGAACGCCCGGAGATCTTCGACCCCTCGCCCGACAAGCCGGCGAGCGCGGACGAGGAAGGTCCGATGTACTGACGACGGGTCAGATCGTCAGACGACGGGTCAGATCGTCATCGTCGTGGCGTCGGCGGGTTCGACCGGTCCCCCGCGGTCGTCGTAGAACTTCCGGCCGATGTACTGTTCGCCGAGGTTGGCGAGGAACGTCTCGTGGAGGTCGCGCGGCGAGTGGAACGTCTGTGGCGCGGCGCGGTCGAGCACCTCGGCGATCGACTCGGACGGTCCGGTCGGCGCCTGGACGGTGGTGTCGCCGGTGGCGGCGACGATGTCCTCGTGGGCGATCGGATAGCTGAACGTCGTTTCGAAGTGGTCGTACGCGTCGGTTGGTCGCATCGGTGGTGTGGATATCCGCGAGTGGTCGGCGGGCGGGGCGAAACCGGACCGGGAACGGTGGCAAGGAAGTTGCCGGGCGAGGAAGGAATGGGCTCAGAGAGCCCGGCCTACAGCCGCTACGAGCGTGCGTCCGCGTGTGGCCGGGCCGTCACGCACCATCTACCCGTCCGTATCGAGTCGGACGACATAAATCTTGTCGTGTGCGTCGTGGCGGAGAGAGCGGGACGACACGCACCGGCGCGGGACTAGTCGTCTGCCGTGACGGGTTCGGTGGCCGCGTCCTCCTCGGTGTCGGCCTCCTCGGCCTCGCGGGCCTCCTTCTCCTCTTCTTCCTTTTTCGCTTTGATCTTCTTCAGACGGAAGATCTCCTCGCGCTCCTGCTCTTCGAGTTTCTGCTCGATGTACTCCTTGTTCTCGTGGAGGTCGGGCAGGAGTTTGAACTCCAGGGCGTTGACGCGGCGCTTGGTGGTCTCGATCTCCTCCAGCATCTTCTTCATCGCCGTCTCGACCTCGGCGGCGAGGATGACGGTCTCCAGGAGTTCCTCGTAGGCGTCTGCGGCCTCGTCGATGCGCGCGCTCGACCCGAGGAGCCCGTAGCCGCGCTCGTCGATGTTCTTTTTGACCTTCGAGGACTCGATCTGCGGGACGACCACGCCCATGATGTTCTTCGACTGGGTCGTGATCTCGGGGTGTTCCTTGAGCGCGGCCGCCGCCCCCCGGACGGCGACGTCGCCCTCCATCGCCCGCGCCATGTCGATCTTGCGCTGGGCGCGCGCGTAGTCGTCGCTCAGGTTCCGGCGCACGTCCCGCGCCTGATCGAGGATGTCCATGAACTCCATGATGAGTCCGTCACGCTTCTGTTCGAGCGTGTCGTGGCCCCGCTCGGAGAGTTCGATCCGGTCCTCGATCTCCATCAGGTTCTTGCGGGTCGGTTTGACGTCCTCGGCCATCTTGCGGGCAGTTCCCGCTGGAGGTGGTTAACTCTTGTAGTTCCCCCGTCGGGGCGCGTCAGGCGAACGCCCGCAGGATGCCGGCCCCGTCGGTGGAGCCGAGATGCGGGAGCGTCGCCCGCTCGGGATGGGGCATCAGCACCGCGACCGTCTCGCGTTCGCCGAGGACGCCCGCGACGGCGTCGAGCGAGCCGTTCGGGTTGGCCTCGTCGGTCGTCGTCCCGTCGGCGTCGCAGTACCGAAAGAGCACGCGGTCGGCCGCGACGAGTCGCTCGTGGGTGTCGGTCGCGGCCTCGAACCGCCCTTCGCCGTGGGCGATGGGGAGTTCGAGCACGTCGCCCGTCTCGTAGGCCCGTGTGAACGGAGTGTCGGCACGCTCGACCCGGACGTGGACGTGTTCACACCGGAAGCGGGCGCCGCGATTCGTGGTGAACGCGCCGGGAGTCAACCCGGCCTCGCAGCCGATCTGGGCGCCGTTGCAGACCCCGAGCACCGGGACGCCCTCCGCCGCGGCCGTCCGGACCTCCTCCATGACGGGTGCCCGCGCGGCCATCGCCCCGGCCCGGAGATAGTCGCCGTAGGAGAACCCACCGGGGAGGACGATCCCGTCGAGGTCGTCGGGCAGGCCGTCCTCGTGCCAGACCCGCCGGGCCTCGACGCCGACGTGTGAGAGCGCGCGCACGGCGTCGCGGTCGCAGTTCGACCCGCCGAACTGGACGACCCCGACCGTCACCGCGACCACCTCTCGCGGTGGGAGGACGTGGCGCTCGGGGTCGACGGAGCGACCGTCACCGTTCCTCGACCTCGACCTCGTAGTCGTGGATGGTCGGGTTGGCGAGCAGTCGCTCGGCCATCTCGTCGGCGCGCTCGCTCGCCTCGGCGGCGTCGGCGGCGTCGAGGTCGATCTCGAACCGGTCGGCCGCGCGAAGCGCCGCCAGGTCGAACCCGAGACGCTCCAGCGCCCGTCGGGTCGTCTCGGCCTCGGGGTCGAGGACGCCCCGCTTGAGCCGGACCGTGACGGTCGCGGTGTAGGCGGTCATCGGCCGGGGGTGGGCGTCCGCGTGCCAAAACGGTTGTGTCTCGCCCCGCGGCGCCGGATCCGTCGGTGTGCCGACGCGGGGGACGACGCCGAGACGCCGACCGGCCACCCGACGAGACGCCGACCGGCTACTGGACGTACACGCGAACGACGTGTCCGCCACAGCCACACTGGTCGACGTACTCCCACTCCAGGTCCTCGTCGGCCCGCTCCAGCACGTCGTAGAGGTACGTTTCCGGATGGCCGTGATCGCCGTGCGTGACGAGGTTGACGTGGTGTCCCGGGGCGGTGTGTTCGATCGCGGAGAGCGCCCCCTCGACGACGAGGGCGCGGTCGTCGGCGTGCTCGGGCTTTTCGAGGTTGGCCGACCAGGAGTTGTCGTGGACGCGATCCGTGACCGGTTCGGCGTCCTCGTCCAGGTCGTGACCGTGGTCGCGGGACTGACTGGCCATACGTCCCGTTCGTCCGAACGGACGAAAGAGTCACCCCGAACACGTTCGTCTCCGTGGCGATTTCACGAGGCGCGGGGAGCACCGTCGACCCGGAACGTGACGGCGACTGGCCGCCCGTGAAGTCGGTCAGGCGCGCTCGACGAGCACCTGCCACAGGTCGGGCTCGACCTGGCGCGTCCGGTAGTCGAACCCGAGCCGTTCGAGCTGGGCGTAGAGCGGTTCGGGCTCGAAGTCGTTGTGGAGCACCAGCGTCTCGTCGTCCGATAGCTCCTCCAGGGCGGCCATGATCGGCCCGTACGGTTCCCCGTCGATCTGCCGGACGTCGAGTTCGCGTGCGTCCTCGGGGACGGTGATCCGACCCATGCGTGTGCGTACGTCCGATGGTGGCTGGCTCTTCTCCCGATGATGTTCGACCGGTGGCCCGTCCCGTGGCGAGCGGACCACGGGTGTTTGGAAGGCCCGAATTATCAGATATGATTAAATACATAGGTTTTTGAATCCGCCGTGTTATATAGCGGTTATGGCCGTAAGCCGGGAGGGAACACAGCCACTGGACGTGGCCGTGGTCGAAGGGCTGGCCGAGCGGGAAGGGGTCGATCCGACGGCGCTCGACTACTCGCTCCAGCAGTATATCGACACCGACGTCATCGAGGCGCTGGACGCGATGGGCGACCGGAAGGGCGGCTGGAAGCTCCAGTTCGAGGTATCCACCCACACCGTGCAGGTGGACAGCGAGAACCACGTCGTCATCGACGGTCTGACGTATCAATAATCGAATACTGGGTGGGGGCGTCGCCCACACGATCCGCACGGCGATCGCTGGGGAGCGCGTCGTCCCCGTCCGCGGCCCGAACGACTAAGTGCGAGCGAGCGGCCACGCAACCCGTGTCACGGGGGGAGGACCGGTCGGCAGTCCGTGACGGCGGGACCGACGCCGCCCGTGAGGGCACCCGGATCGCCGGCCGGACCGGATCGGCGTCCGTCGCCGGGAGCGACGGCACCCCCACGCTCGCCGCGCCCGACCGCTTCTGCTATGCACTCTTCGCCCGGCACGCCGACCGGGACCGCCACCGGCGGGACCGCCGTAACTACCGCGGCGCGGACCTGCGGACGGGGTTTGACGTGTTGCTCGCCCGGACCTACGGCCTCTCGTGGCTCGTCGCGGTCCCCGTCGCCCTCGTCGCGACCGCGGTCGGCTACTCCCTCGTCGCGCCGGCGGTCGCGGTCGCCGTCGGTCGGATCGCCGACGCCACCCCGCTCGCAGGGCCCCCTCCGGCGCCCCCCCGGCCGGCGGTCGCGGTCGGGGTCGGTCTGCTCGCCGGAGCCCTCACAAAGCGCGGGACCGTCCGGGCCGTCGGGACCTACCTGCGGTGGCACGCGTCCGCACGCCGTACGGACATCGAGCGGACGCTCCCCGGCGCGGTGCGATATCTCCACGTCCTCGCCTCGGGGAGCGACGCGCCCCGGTCGATGCTCCGCCGCGTCGCCGCCACGGACGCCTACGGGGAGACGGCGGTCGCGTTCCGGCGGGTGCTGAACACCGCCGCACTCGCGGGAAGCCTCGCCGACGGCATCCGCCGGGTCGCCCGCGACACTCCCTCGCGTGATCTGCTCGGCCCGTTCTTGCTCAAGTTCCGCGAGCACGCCGACCAGGGCGAGCGCGAACTCGCCACCTACCTCCGCATGGAGAGCCGAATGCTCGGCCACCGGCAGGACCGCGCCCGCGACCGGGCCGAGGGGTTTCTGGAGCTGCTGGCAGAGGTGTTCATGGTCCTGCTGGTGTTGCCGGCACTTCTGGTCATCGTCCTCACGGTGATGGCGACCATCGCCCCGGGGCTCTCTGCGCCGGTGGCGACGCCGCTCGGGACGACGACGGTCCGTGGCGTGGTCGTCTACGCGAGCGCCGCGTTCGTCGTCGTCACCGGCGCCGGCGCGAGCGTGATCGTGGGGGGCCTGCGGCCGCCCGGCCAGGCGGTCGTCTACGAGCGTCCGGACGGCGTGCTGGCGACGGCCGCGAGTGCGACCCGAAATCCGGCGAGCGCGGCCGTCGTCCTCGTCGTGCCCGCGCTCTGTCTCGCGGGCGCCCTCCTGGCGGCCGGCGTCGATCCGCTCGGCGTGGTTCTGATCACCTACGCGTCGTACGCCATCCCCGTCGGACTGGTTGCGGTCCGGCGCGCCCGGCGCGACGACGCGAAGGACCGCGAACTGAAGGACTTCGTCCACGCGGTGTCGGGGCACGTCAACCTCGGGCGGCCGTTCTCGGAGGCGGTCGAACTCGTCGCGCGGGACGTGGATCTCGGACCGCTCGACGGGGACGTGGCTGACCTCGCGCTGAACCTGCGGTTCACGACCAGAGAGCCGGACGGCGAGGCGCACGACCTCCGGGCGGCGGCGCTCTCCCGGTTCGTCGATCGGGTGGGAACGCCCCTGGCCGAACAGACGGTCGGCCTGGTCGCCGGTGCGCTCGACGCCGGGAGCGACGCCGGCACCGTCTTCGACACGCTCCAGACCGAAGTCGGCCGACTCTACCACGAGAAACGCGCTCTCCGATCGAACATGTTGGTTTACGTTACTGTGGGATGGACGACGGCGCTTCTGGTGATCGGCATCACGGTCGCAGTCGGGATGCAGGTCTTCGACGGCTTCTCGCAGCTGGCCGCGCTCTCGAAGTCGACCGGCTACGTACTCGGCGCCTCGACCCTCGAACTCGCCCGGGCCAGATACCGGCTGTACGTGGTCACGCAGGCGACGATGCTCGGCTCGGGATGGTTCGCCGGCACCGCGAGCCGCGGTCGGTACGAGGCGTTGCTCCACTCGGGGGTGCTCGTGGTCGTCTGTCACCTCGTCTTCGCGGGGGTGGGGATGATATGAACCGCGGCCAGTCGAGCGTGATCGGGGTCGCCCTCCTGCTCGCCATCACCGTCGTCGCCGTCGCCGGGATGACGGCGACCGTCGGCACCGTGATCCGGGACCGCGCCGCGACCGCGGGGACCGACCGGGTGGCCACGGCGTTCGACGACGCCCTCGACCCACACGTCGGGGGCCCCGGACGCGACCGGATCGCGCTGCCGGGCGGTCGCCTCCGGGTCGTCGAGCGGACGCTCCGCGTTCGACGGCCCGGCCGGACGGTCGCGGCCTACGAGGTCGGCGGCCTGGTCTACACGGCCGACGATCGTTCGGTGACGTACCTGTCCGGAGCCCTCGTGCGCTCGACCCCCGCCGGAGAGACGGTGCGCGGCGACCTCCCGGTGCGGGCCAGCGACGGCGACGTGTTCGTCTCGGCCGCGATCCTGGGCACGCCGACCGGCCGTGGAATCGACGCCGACGCGACCACGCTCCGCACCAACGTCACCCACGACAGGCGGACGGTCGGGCCGGGAGACTATCGGATCGCCATCGAGACGCGGGCGCCGGACGCGTGGGCGACGCGCCTCGACGGGATCGGTCGGACGTCCCGGACGGACTTCGACGACGACGGCGTCCCGAGCGTCGTGGTCGACCCGCTCGGGAGCGGGCGGATCTACCTGACGATTCACCGGCTCCGGCTGGAGGTGACGCCGGCGTGAGCGACGAACGTGCCGCGGCGTCGGTCGTCGGCAAGGCTCTGGAGTCCGTCGTTCTCGTGCTTCTGATCGGCGTTCTCGCGACGATGCTGTTCGGGGGCGTTCTGCCGGGATACCGGACGGCCGCGGGGGCCGAGGTCGCCGACCGAACCCTCGCCGGAGCGGCCGGCCGGATCGACCGCGCCGTTCCCGACGGCGACCCCTGGGGCGTCGACCGGGAACTCCGGGTGGACCTCCCGGACACGATCCGCGGTCGGCGGTACGAACTCCGGGCGACCGGACGGACGCTGGTGCTCGATCACCCCGCGGCGGGGATCGGCGGGCGGGCACGGCTCGACCTCCCGGCGGGCGTCCGTGCGAGCGGGACGTGGGCGAGCGACACCCCCGCCGTCGTCCGGGTGCGTGGCGACCGCGACGGGCTCCGGGTTCGACTCGTGGCGGGACCGAACGCGGTCGGCGTGGCCGGCGCGAACGGCGGTGGGAGGCCGTGAACCGACACAGGGGACAGGGGACGCTCCTCGCGACGGCGGTGGCGGTCGTCCTGCTCGTCGGGGCGACGACGCTCGGGGTGGCGATGGCCGACGGCGCGCTCCACGACGCGGACCGACGGCCGCTGGACCGACGGGCGGCCGCGACGCTGGCCGAGCGACTGTCGACCGCCAACGCGACGAGCTACCGCGACGGCGTGGTGCGGAGCGACCGGGTGCGAAACCTGACGGCGGCCGACCTCGGACGGCTCGCGCCGCCGGTCGTCGGCCGCGACGTCCGGGTCCGACTCGACGGCAAAACGGTCGTTGCGTCGCCGGACGCTGCGGGCGGCACCACCGTCCGACGGGCCGTGCGGGTCGGCCGCCCGCGGCACGAACGCCGGCAGGCCGACCTCGGACGTCGCCGGAACCTGACCGTTCCGGCGGGGGTCGGGCGCGTCCGGATCTACGTCGCCAGCGACGAGAACACCACCGTGACGACGGTGCTGGCCGACGACCGTCCGGTCCTCCACGCCGCCGCCGGAGTCGAGGGAACGGCGGTCGTCGGCCTGGCCCGCTACGATCCGACGCGGCTCCAGTTCGTGGTCGAGACGACCGGAAACGGGAACGTCTCGGGTCGGGTTCGGATCGAGTACCGTCGGATCGACGCCCGGCCGGCCGTGCTGGAGGTGACGGTCGATGACTGATCGCGGACAGCTCTCGCTCCCGCTCGTCGAGGCCGTGGTGGGCCTGGTGTTGATCCTTGGCGTCAGCGTCGCGTTCGTCGTCGACGTTCCCGGCCCGGGCCGGGAGACGGCACAGCTAGAACGGTACGCCGACGACGCGGCGACGACGCTCGCCGACGCGCCGGTACGCGGCGACGAGGAGGGACCGCTGGTGGCGCGGGCGCTCGACTCGCAACGCGCCTTCGAGCGCCGGGGTGACCGCCTCCACCGTCGCGCCGAACGACTGATGCCGCCGTCGGTCCGTCTCCGTCTGCTGACGCCGTACGGCGCCCTCGGACCGCCTCGCCCGCCGGGCGTCACGACCGGACGGGCGCGGGTCACGACGGCCTCCGGGACCGTGACGGTCGTGGTGTGGTACGGATGAGCCGGCGCGGCCAGTTCGTCCTCGCCGCGGCCGTCGTCGTGGCAGTCGCGCTCGTACCCATGGCGGCCGCCTACTTCCAGCTCGGCTATCCGACCGACGCGGCCGCCAAACGGGCCGATACGCGGGGACTCTCCGACGCCCGCCACACCCTCGACGCCGCCACCTACCGGGCCGCAGAGGGGGTCGTCGCCGCGGACGAACCGAGTCCGACCGTCGCCGCCGAGCGGATCAACCGGACTCTCTCGGCCGCAGTCGAGCACCTGAACGAGGCGGGCGCCTCCCACGACCGCGTCTACCGGCTACGAACGAACGACTCGACGGCCGACGCCGTCGCCCGCACCGACTGTCCGGACGGCGAACGCCGCCAGTTCGGACCGTGTCGGGCGGTCGACGGCGTCGTCCTGCAAGAGCGACTCGGGGCGCCGGTCGTCGTGGCGGTGGCCGTCGACCTCTCGATCCACGGCCCCCGCACGACCACGCGAGTCACGTTCGTCCTCCGGCCGTATCGGTGACCTCACGTCCCGGGTGAGCCCCGAACGGTCACTCCGCAAACGGTGAATCCGGGGGAAGAAGCGTCGTCACGGCCGGATCGGTGGGGAGCCGGGACGCCACGACGACGGCCGTCGGCTCCCGGTTCGCGTGTGCCGCGTAGCCACCGTCACCCGCTCGCCACGCGCCTGATCGTCGCCCCGAGGCCGACGGAGGCCTTCACGATGAGCAGCCCCGCGACGACGAGCAGTGAGACGACCACCAGTCGCTCGGTGAGGCCGACGACGTCGGTCCCGATGGCGACGGCGTGGACGACGCCGAAGGCGAACCCCAGATACGCGAGAGCGTGGACGAGCGAGGGGTTCGAGAACCGCCACGGCGCCAGAAAGCTCAGGACGGCGACGGCGAGGGCCACGAGCGAGAGCAGGCCGACGGCCACGCCGGCGAGGAAGAGCCAGCCGGGGTAGTTCGGCGCGGGCGCGAGGCCCAGGCCGAGCAGGAGCGCGTCGAGCGACCCCACGACGGCGTGCATCGCGGCGACCAGAACGGCGAACATGGAGATCCGGAGGTGATACCGGTCCGAGAACCGGTGAAAGAGCGCCGGTCGCCGGGTGCGATAGAAGACGCCGGTGAGGACGGCGACCCAGAGGGCGGGCAGCGTGACCAGCGCGGTCCCGCGGTCGAGCAACCAGACGCCGGTGACGAGCGCGCCGCTCATCAGGACGCCCCCGACACCGTCACGACGCGGCCGCCGGACGCCCGCGACTCCCCGGACTCGCCCGACTCCCTGGACTCCCGCGACCGGACGGCCCGGCGATTTTCGTCGGTCGCCGATCCGCTCGAACGTCGACACGCACTCGCACTCCCAGCCCCGTCGCGGTCGGCGTCGCCGTCCCGGTGGGCCGCCGCGTCGGCCTTCGGGCAGGCCCCGGATGCGGCCTGCCCGCCGTGGGAGGTCGTGGCGACGCGATAGGCCGCGACGTTGGTGACCAGCGCCATCGCGGCGAGGATCACGACCAGGGCGACCAGCGGGCGGACGACGTCACGCGAGATGCGCATCGAACCCCTCCGTCTCGTGGAAGACGCCGTCGTGGACGAGGAACGCCTCGGCGCCCGGCCAGTCGGCGATCAGCGCGCGGGCGTCGTCGGGATGGAGCGCCGCACAGGTGGTCGCGAGCACGTCCGCCTCGGTGCAGTCCCGGCGGGCGACGACCGTCACGAGGGTGTTCTCGGCGCCGACCGCCACGCCGTCCGCGGTCGCCCGGTAGATGTGGTCGACGCCGCCGCGGCGGCGCCGGTACTCGCCCGAGGTGGCGACCGCCCAGTCGGTGTCGAGCACGCGGAGGGGATCGCCCCCCCAGGGGCTCTCGATGGCGACCGCGCCGCCGGTCGGCCCGGCGATGTCGCCGCCGCCGTTGACGTAGCCCCGGCGGCCCGGCGCGGCGAGCGCCTCGTGGGCCCGGTCGACGAGATACCCCTTCGCGATCCCGTTCAGGTCGAGCGGGCGGGACGCGGTGACGACGTCGCCGTCCACGGAGACGGTCGCGGCGTCGCCGTCGGCCTCCGGTACCGATCCCCCCTCGCGGATGTACGTCTTGACGGCGCGCTCGGTCCGGCCGTGGCGGACGGTGAAGACGCCGTTCGTCCGATCCTCGTACTCGCGGGCGCGGCGGACGAGCGCCGCGACGTGTTCGTTCGTCACCGTGCCCTCGCGGGCGAGCGCGGCGACGTCGCTGTCCGGATCGAACGCGTTCAACTGGCGTTCGAGGTCGCGGGCGACGCGCGTCGCGGCGGCGACGCCGCGGGCGGCCCGGAACCCCTCCGCGTGGACCTCGAAGGTCGTATCACAGCAGTCGAACGTTCGCGTGTCGTCGTCGACCGCGCCGTAGAGGGCGTCGAGGACGCTCACAGCCCCACCCCGAGCATGGCGGCGAGGACGAGGCTGACGAGGAATCCGTAGACGGCGTACCGGGTCATCGTCGACCCGGAGACGGGATAGCGCAGGTCGCCGAGGCTGGCGGCGACCTCCCCGCTCGTCTGCACGACGGCGTTCGGATCCGGTCTGTACTGCTCGTATCGGCGCCGGTCGATGGCGCTGAGGGCCGACGGGTCGTGTGCGTCCCGGAGGTGGCGGCGGTACGCCCGTTCGCCGTCGACCGTGGCGCCGCAGTAGGAACATCTGTCGGGCGGCTCCGTGCTCACCATCGGGTATCGGTGGGTGCGCTCGGGGGATAGGGTTTCGCGTCCACTCGTAGAATCGTCGTCCAGGCCTCGAATCGACGGCCGGACGCCCGCGTTCCGCTACCCTCTGACCTGATACCCCCGCTCTTCGAGCAACCCCCGCACCCGCGTCTCGTGGTCGCCCTGGAGTTCGATGCGACCCTCCTTGACCGTCCCGCCGGTCCCGAGGGCGGATTTCAGCTCCGACGCGAGGGCCTGCAGGTCCACGCTGCCCTCGAAGCCCTCGATCATCACCATCTTCTTGCCGTAGCGCCGCTCGTCGGTGCGGACCGTCAGTTGCTGGGTCGCGCGGTCCAGGTCGGCAGTCGGATCCTCCGGCACGTCGAGGTCCTCGAACGGATCGTCGTCTGGCACTGTCCTGGGGTCCCTAGGGAGGGCGGACGGATAAGGGTGACAGTCCGGTGAGCGGACACCCTCCCGCGGTCGAACCGACGGCGAGGTC
>JBDGUC010000020.1:0-28087 GCA_042216285.1 Haloferacaceae archaeon | reverse complement strand
CGCAACCTCACCGTCCACGTCCTGCTCGACGCGAGCGCGTCGATGGACTACGGCGACGGGGACGCGAACAAGTTCGAGTTCGGCGCGAAACTCGGCCTGGGCTTTGCCTACCTCACCGCCGAGGAGAACAACGACTTCCAGTTCTCGACGTTCACGGAGCGCCACGAACGCCTCGACACGGGCCGGTCGAACCGCGGCGAACTCCTCCGCGTCATCGACCTGCTCAACGACGCCGATCCGGCTGGCGAGGCGTCGTTCGAGGGCGCGCTCGGTGACTACGCCGGCACCATCGGGTCGCGGTCGCTGGTGGTCGTCGTCAGCGACTTCCTCTCCGATCCCGACGACGTCGTGGAGGGGCTGACGGCGCTGGGGGAGAACGACCTCGTCTGCCCGCACGTGATCGCGCCGACGGAGCGCGATCCGGCGGCGGAGGGGGACACCATCTTCGTCGAACCCGAGGCCGGCACGGAGCGCCGGACCTACTTCGCCGGCCGGCGGGCCAGCCAGTACCGCGATCGGCTGGAGCGCCACGTCGCCGAGATCGACGACCGGTGCCGGGACCTCCGCGCGACGCATCCGGTCGTCGACACCGGCTCCGACTTCTTCGAGTCGTTCCTCTCGGTCTGGGTGGGGTGACGTCCTCTCCGGCGGTTACGACGGCGAGACCGTCACGCGTCGTCGCCGGGCACGGCACCCAGGGCGGCGGTCGTCTCCCCGAGGAGTTTGCGCTCGAGGGACAGGGCCTCGCGGTGGATGGCGCCGGTACCCCCGCCCGCGAGGAGTTCGACGTCCCCTTCGACGATCTCCTTCACCGATCGTAGAGACGCGGTGGCCGCCCCGTACTCGCCCTCCGTGACGGCGCTCCTGGCGCTTCGCGTGTAGTCCATGCGGACGAACGAGTGTTCGAGGACGGTCGCACAGCGGTCGTCCTCGCACGCCCGGAGCACGCCCCGTATCTCCTCGATCGTCGCGAGCATCCGGTCCAGTCGCTTGAGGAGGCGATCCGGATCCGTGACGGCGGCGGATCCGGGGGGCGCCACGGTGTCCGTCCCCGACGCGACGAGGACGTTCGACCCGTCGTAGAGGTTGACCGTCACGTCGATCGCCCGCTCCGGTTCGGGGATCCGTTCGCTCGGCACGAGGACGACCTGGTGCGTCGCCCTCCGTCCGAGTTTCTTCCGGACGATCGTCTCGTCGCCGCCTCTGGTGCCTCCGAGGGACTCCGGGAAGACGACCGCGGCCGACTGGAAGGCGTCCCCGTCGATGCCCTTTACGTCGAAGACGATCTGTTTCGGCACGGTCAGTCCTCCCGGCTCCCGTCGTGGCGATTCGACGCCCAGTACCCGCGGAGATTCGAGGCGTCGACCGAGACGGTCGTCACCGACGGCGAGCGGTCGCCGGCCGCCGTACCGGTCCCGGGACCGAACGCGGTGATCGACCCGAACAGGGCGAGCGCCTTCCGACGATTTATCAACGGTATCATACCTCTTTCTGGAAGACATATAATATATTAAATGTTCCGTGACGACCGCTAGCCCGCGTCCCGTCGGTCACCGGCGCGTCGGATCCGCGCCGATCGGTCCGTCGACGGCGGTCGGTGAGGTCGACCCGGGGGACCTCGTCCCCCTCGGGGGGCGATCGAGGCCGGTTCCGGAGCGCGGACGAGACGCCGGTCGCGTCACCGACGGCCGTTCGGACGCGACCGGGCGGCACAGCGGCAAGCCTTTGTGGCGACGCGGCCCACCGGAAGACATGGTGCAGATGGAATCCGACTCGGAACTGTCGCCCGGCGACGAGGCCCCGGAGTTCGACCTCCCGGGGACCGACGGGGAGACCTACTCCCCCGACGACTTCGCCGACAGCGAGGCGCTGCTCGTGGTGTTCACCTGCAACCACTGTCCGTACGCGCAGGCGAAAGAGGAGGCCCTGAACGCCATCGCCGCCGACTACGACGAGGTGGCCGTCGTCGGGATCAACCCCAACGACGACGACGACTACCCGGAGGACTCCTTCGCGAAGATGCGGGAGTACGTCGACGAGGGACGGATCCGGTTCGACGCCTACCTCCGCGACGAGAGCCAGTCGGTCGCGGCCGCCTACGGCGCGGTCTGTACGCCCGACCCCTTCCTCTTTCGCAACGACGACGGAACCTTCCGGCTGGCCTACCACGGCCGTCTCGACGACGCGCTCAACCCCGACGACGACCCCTCGGGCGACCCCGGCTTCGAGATGCGCGACGCGATCGACGCCGTCCTGGCCGGGGAGGCGGTCGACCTCGACTGGAACGCCTCGCGTGGC
Organism: Haloferacaceae archaeon; assembly: GCA_042216285.1. Taxonomy (GTDB): domain Archaea; phylum Halobacteriota; class Halobacteria; order Halobacteriales; family Haloferacaceae; genus CAZMLQ01. The sequence goes on along the minus strand of JBDGUC010000020.1, from coordinate 25,789 downwards.
TGTTCGATCAAGTGGGTCGAGGGGAACGAACCGGCGTACTGGGGCTCGATCTAGGGCAGGTCCGCGAACGCCTCGCGGGCGTTCTCGACGGCGGCCGCGCGCTTTGCCGGGTAGGCCTCGACCTTCGCCCGGAGGGTGATCCCGCGTCCCAGGCGTGCCTCGCCGCTGAACGCCGCCTGCTTGTCCAGGCGGACGAACAGGGAGCAGTTCTCGTCGACGCGCTCGTCGAGTTCGTCGCGGAGTCGATCGAACTCGGGGGCCGACGCGAGGCGGGAGAGGACGTGGCGCACGTCGTCGGCGTTCTCGACCCGCACGGACAGGACGACGATGCGGTCCCCGTGGTGACCCTCCCCGACCTCGCGGTCGACCTCGGTCTCCTCGGGCAGGAGCGTCCGGAGGGCGTCCGCGACGCGCCGCTCGTCCTCGGTGGCGTAGCAGAACGCCCGGAGGTCCACGTAGTGGAAGGGAACCGACGCCATCCTCGACCGAATCACTCCTCGTCGGCCTCGTCGGCCTCGTCGGCCTCCGACGCGGCCTCCAGCGCGTCCGAGGGCACGCCCGACTCCTGGCCGTCCTCGAAGTTGACGGTGTAGGTGCTGTCGCCGAACATCGTCTCCATCACCTGCGTGACGGTGCCGACCTCGCCGTCGTGCTCGCTGTGTTTGTCGTGCAGGACGACCCTGTCTCCGTCCTCGTAGCTCATGCCCCAGCGTATCCGGTTGGCGGATAAAAAGACGGTGATACGACGGCCGCGGGGGTCCGCCGGCGGGGGTGCAGACCGGGCGACGCGCCCGCGACCGACGGGACGCTCCGGGACGGCCCGCGGATTTATCCCGTCCGACTTCCTCGGGGACGAACGACGGATGCCACGGAACCACGACGCGGCGGGCCTGCGACGGCGGCGGCTCCTTCGGGGACTCGCGGCCGCGGGCTTCTCCGTGAGCGTCGCCGGCTGTAGCGGCGGGAGCGGCCGGAGCTACGAGATCGGGCCGGGCGATCGGTCGTTCATCACCGGGACGACCTCCAGCGCACAGAGCCTGAGCCCGCTGGTCGTCAGCGACGAGGCGACGACCAACCGTCTCACCCTCCTCTATGACACCGGCGGAGTGATCGACGACGCGGACCTCACGTTCCAGGGACGGCTCCTGGAGAGCTGGTCGCTCTCGGAGGACGCCCGGCGGGTCGAGTACGCCGTCCGCGACGGGCTGGAGTGGGGGGCCGGCTACGGACAGCTCACCGCCGAGGATTACGTCTACACCGCCCGCAACGTCTTCCAGTCCAGGTGGGCCCGGTACTCCCAGCGGCCCTTCTTCATCCTCGACGGCGAGCCGATCGAGTACGAGCAAACTGGAAAGTTGACGTTCGAGGCCCGCCTCCCCCGACGGCGGCCCAACTGGCTCCACGAGGACGTCCTGTACGGGGTCTTTCCGCTCCCCAAGGCGCTGATCCGCAAGTACGAGCCGACCGACGGCGGCGAGGGCGACGTGGAGGGGCTGAACCGCGACGAGGCGATCGAAAGCGGCGACCTGACCGGCAACCTCGGCCCGTTCGAACTCGTCACCTGGGAGAAAGGGCAGCGGATGGTCGTCCGGAAGAACGACGACTACTACCTCGCCGACACCGACGTCGACGACGGCGCGTTCCGCGACAGTCCGTCGCTCGACAACCTCACCTACCAGGTGTTCGACGAGCGGACGACGGGCTACTCGGCGATCAAGGCGGGCGACATCACGTCGATCGGCGTCGAGGCCCGGAAGGTCTCGGAACTCGGCGATGCGGAGGGCGTGCAGATGTGGACCTCGAAGTACGGCAGCGGGATCTTCTGGCTCAACCTCAACTTCCGGGCCAACGGGTGGGCCCCGCTCCGCGAGAGCCGCGAGGTCCGCCAGGCGATGGCCCACCTGTTCGACAAGTCGACGCTCATCGACGAGATCTTCGACGGCAACGCCAACCCGGTCGACACCTTCCACCCGCGGTGGGGGCCGTACTACGACGACGAGAAGATCGTCACGTTCGAGCCCTCGATCGAGAAGGCCCGCGCGAAGCTCCGGTCGGGGACGTCGAGCGACTACGGCTACGACGGGAAGGACCGGTTCGTCGGGCCGAACGGCGAGCAGGTCGAACTGAAGATGGTGATCAACAACACCAGCCAGTCGGGAGAGATCGTCGGGAACTTCATGCGCCAGCGCCTGCAGAAGGCGGGGATCGAGATGACCCTCGACGGCCTTCCGTTCGACAAGATCATCACCACCTACATGCACCCCTCGACGTCGAACAACCCCGACTACGGCGGGAAGCCCGACTACGACGCCGGGCCGTTCAACGGCGGGCCGCCGGACCAGGCGACCACCCGCGAGCCGTGGGACCTCATCTACGGCGTCGGGTTCAGCGCCTCGCCGTACGCCCCCTGGCAGCCGATCGAGGCGACGCTGACCCCCCGGGGGACGTTCAACTTCACGGGCTACCGGACCGACGACTACGACATCAGGGGGGCGATCAACGAGGCCCCCCGGTCCGACCCGGACGAGACCCAGCGGATCATGTCCGACCTGTTCGGCTTTCTCAGCCGCGATCAGCCGTTCGTCTGGTCGTTCAACGAGCACAACGACGTCGCCTACCGGGAGGGCGTCGAGAACCTCCCGAAGGCGGAGAACTTCTTCGACTCCCCGAACCCCCGACTGCTCGCGCTGTCGACCGCCGAGAGCGGCACGCCCGCCCCCCGGACGAACGCGAGCACGGAGGGCTCCGGATCGGGGACCGACGCGGGGTGAGTGGCCGAAGGGGACGGTTCCGCCCCGCCCATGATTTAAGCGTGCGGCCCCCAACCCAGGGACAACGACGATGGGACTGAGGTGGTACGTCGCCCGGCGGGTCGCGTGGGCGGTCGTCGCCACGTACCTCGCGGTGAGCCTGACGTTCGGACTGCTGGTGCTCACGCCGAACGCCGGCGCCGACGTGGCGGCGGCACAGACGGCAGCCAGCGGCGGGGACTACCGGGCGGTCAGGGAGTCCTATCGCGCGCGGCGCGGCCTCGACCGGCCCCTCGCCGAGCGGTACGTCGACTACATGACGAACGTCTTCACCCTCCACTGGGGCTACTCGTTCAGCCAGGGGGAGCCGGTGGTACGGGCCATCGGCGACGCGTGGATCTACTCGGCGCAGTACTTCCTGCCCGCCATCCTCATCAGCGCCCTGCTCGGCTACGGCATCGGGCTCTACTCGGCACTCAACCGGTACACGCTGACCGACTACGTCGGCTCCTTTCTCGCGTACTTCGGCATCTCGATCCCGAACTTCTGGTTCGCCATCGTCCTCATCCTGCTGTTCGGCGTCGTCCTCGGGTGGCTCCCGACCTACTACGACACGGGGACGCCGCTCCTCTCGGTCGCCAACCTGAAGCAACTGCTCCTCCCGATCGTCGTCCTCTCGACGGCGTCGGTCGCCGGACAGATGCGCTACAGCCGGGCGCAGGCGGTCGAGTACGCCCGCTCTGCGTTCGTCAAGACCGCACGCGCGAAGGGCGCCTCCCAGTGGCGGGTGCTCACCCGCCACGTCCTCCGGGTGGCGCTGGTCCCCCTCTCGACCATCCTGATCGCGGACGTGCTCGCGGTGCTGTTCGCCGGGTCGTTCATCATCGAGACGATCTTCCAGATCCCCGGCCTCGGGCGCCTGGCGCTGACGGCGATCAGCCAGAAGGACACGCCCCTCGTGCTGGCGACGACGCTCGTCCCCGTGTTCATCGCCATCGTCGGTAACCTGGTCCAGGACCTCGCGTACGTCGTCCTCGATCCGCGGATCGACTACGGTGATCGCTGATGGCGGCCGACGCCACGGAGGGACGATCCGGGGGAACTCGGACGGGCGACGGGACGCGACTGACCTTCGAGACGATCGACTGGGACGAGATCGAGCGGACCCGAGCGAGCGGCCTCGCGCCGGCGCTGGTCGCCGAGGCGGCGTGCTTTCTGGTCCTGGGTGGCGCGCTCGTCTACGACTTCCTGGTGCTCGGAAACGAGGCGCCGACCGTCGGCGTCGTCGGGTGGGACGTCACCGGCGTCGAGTGGCTGTTCGTGGCCGTGCTGATCCTCGGGACGTTCCACGTCGTCCGGCCGCTGGCGCGGAACCGTCGGATGACCGCCTACTACTGGCGGCAGTTCCGCAAGAACCGGGTCGCCGTCGTCTCGCTGGCGTTCCTCGTGGCGGCCTTCGTGATCGGCGTGATCGGACCGGTGATCTGGGCGCCGCCGAACGCGACCGTCGACTACGCCGCCGCCTACCGGCCGCCGCTCCCCGTGGGCGGCACGCTCGCACACCCCCTCGGCACCGACGCGCAGGGACGACCGCTCTGGAACCTCGTCGTCTACGGGATGCGGGTGAGCCTGGAGGTGGGGCTGATCTCGATGGTGCTTTCGATCTCGATCGGCACCGTCGTCGGCACCGCCGCCGCCCACTTCGGGGGGTACGTCGACGAGGCGCTGATGCGCTACGTCGACGTCCAGCAGACCTTCCCCGTCTTCGTCCTCCTCCTCCTGCTCGTCTACCTCTACGGCGCGAGCCTCCTGCTCGTCATCGGGCTGTACGGGCTGTTCGGCTGGGAGGGAACCGCCCGGCTGGTCCGCTCGGAGGCGCTCCAGCGCACCGAGTCGACGTACGTCCGGGCCGCCGAGGCCGCGGGCGCGAGCAGGTGGTGGATCGTCCGCCGACACCTCATCCCGAACGTCTCCTCGACGGTCATCACCGCCGCGACGCTCTCGATTCCCGTGTTCATCCTCGGCGAGGCGTCGCTCTCCTTCCTGGGGTTCAGCGACCCCGACGTGTTCTCGTGGGGACGGACCATCGCGGCCGGGCGTTCGGACCTCCCGACGGCCCCCTGGATCAGCACCGTGCCCGGGATCTTCCTGTTCCTGACCGTGCTCGCGTTCAACTTCGTCGGCGACGCGCTCCGGGACGCGATCGACCCCCGATGACCATGACCGCCGATCCACTCCTCCGCGTCTCGGATCTCACCACCCGATTTCACACCGACGAGGGGGTCGTTCGCGCCGTCGAGGACGTCTCGTTCGACGTGCGCGCCGGCGAGACCGTCTGTCTGGTCGGCGAGTCGGGGAGCGGAAAGACCGTCACCGCCGAGTCGATCACCCGGCTGGTGGAGTGTCCGCCGGGCGAGATCGGCGGGGAGGTGTGGTTCCGTGGCGAGAACCTCGTGACCGCGAGCGAGCGACGGCTCCGCGACCTCCGCGGGGCCGAGATCGCACACGTCTTCCAGAACCCCCAGGACGCCCTCAACCCCGTCTACACCGTCGGGACCCAGGTCGGCGAGGTGCTCCGGATCCACGAGGGGGTCTCCAGACGGGCCGCACGCAAGCGCGCGATCGACCTGCTCGACCGGGTCGACATCCCCGACCCGGCCAGCACCGTCGACGCCTACCCCCACGAACTGAGCGGCGGGATGAAACAGCGGGTGCTCGTCGCCGTCGCGCTGGCGGGGAATCCGGACCTGCTGATCGCCGACGAGCCGACGACGGCGCTCGACGTCACCATCCAGGCGGGGATCCTCGACCTGCTCGCCGACCTCCAGGCGGAGTTCGACATGGCCGTGCTCTTCATCACCCACGACCTGGGCGTGGTCGCTCGGATCGCAGACCGGGTGGTCGTCCTCTACGCCGGGAGGGTGATGGAGCGGGGGCCGGTCGAGGCGATCTTCCGGGACCCCGCCCACCCGTACACCCGGGCCCTGCTCGCCTGCCTCCCCGGCCGGGGGCGACCGAGCCAGTCGATCGGCGGCGGCCTCCCCGACCCGACCGACCCGCCGGACGGCTGTCGGTTCGCCCCGCGGTGTCCGTTCGCCGTCGAGGACTGCCACGCGGATCCCCACCCGCCGCCCGTCGGGGTCGACGGCGCCGGGGACCACGACGCCGCCTGCCTGTTCCACGGACCGGGGTACGACCGGAGCCACCTCGACCGCGAGGTGACGTGGGGCGCGGAGGCGTCCGTCGGCGCCGACGGCGGGGAGGGACGGGACGGGGGGGCGGATTCCGTCGGTCGACGCGCGGGGACGGACGATCGGTCGGGAGCGAGCGGCTTCCGACCCGGAGGCGACGACGATGGGTGACGCCGACGGCCGCCCGGGCGGCCACCGGGCGGACGACGAGAGCCCGACCGCCGGCGCGGCGACCGACGCCGACGCGGACCGCCCCCTGCTCGACGTGCGGGGACTCGAAAAGCATTACCCGGTGACCGAGGGGGTGTTGAAGCGACGGGTCGGGACGGTCCGTGCGGTCGACGGCGTCTCCTTCCGGGTGGCGCCGGGCGAGACGCTGGGGCTGGTCGGCGAGTCGGGTTGCGGGAAGTCGACGGTGGCGACGACGCTCCTCAGGCTGGAGGAGCCGACCGGGGGCCGGGTGCTGTTCGACGGCGAGGACGTGACCGGCTTCGACGGGGAGGGACTGACCCGCTTTCGCCGGGAGGCACAGCTGATCTTCCAGGATCCCACGTCGAGTTTCGACCCGCGGATGAGCGTCGGGGAGTCGGTCACCGAACCCCTGCGGATCCACGGACTGACCGACCGCCGGAAGCGCCGCGAGGTGGGGACGGACCTGTTAGAACGCGTGGGGCTGGACGCGGGCGACTACGACCGCTACCCCCACGAGTTCTCCGGCGGCCAGCGCCAGCGAATCGCCATCGCCCGGGCGCTGGTCGTCAACCCGCGCCTGATCGTCGCCGACGAACCGGTCAGCGCGCTCGACGTCTCGGTCAGGAGTTCGGTCCTCCGGTTGCTCGAACGACTCCAGGCCGAGTTCGGCATCGCCATGGTGTTCATCAGCCACGATCTGAGCGTCGTCCGCGAACTCTGCGACCGGGTCGCGGTGATGTATCTCGGCGAGATAGTCGAGACCGCGCCGACCGAACGACTGTTCGAGCGCCCACGACACCCCTACACGGAGGCGCTGATCTCCGCGATTCCACGGCCCGATCCCGACGACCCCGGGCGGACGATCCGGCTCTCGGGGTCGGTCCCCAGCGCGAGCGACCCGCCCGCAGGCTGTCGGTTCCACACGCGGTGTCCGAAGGTTGTCCCGCCGCCGGACCTGGACCTCGATCGGGGGGTCTGGCGGCGGGTGCTCGACGCCCGCCTGCGCGTCGCCCGGGGCGACGTCGACGTCGAGACCGTCCGGGAACTGTCCGCCGCCGACCGCGGGCGCGTGCCGGCCGACCTGGATCGGACGGAGGTCGCCGCGGCGCTCCGCGAGGAGTTCGACCTGCCCGCCCGCCTCGGCGACCCGACCGCCGAGCGGACCGTCTCCGAGGCGCTCGCGGCGCTCGCGGCGGGCGACCGGGAGGCGGCGGCGGCGACGCTCGACGACGCGTTCGTCACACCCTGCGAGACCCACGACCCGGCGCTCCGGCCGGTCGGGGACGACCCGGACCACGAGGTCGCCTGCCTGCTCGCCCACCCGCCCGAGGACGTGTCCGTCGACGCGGAGGCCGCCGCGGGCGAGAGCGCGACGGAGTGGACGGCCGACGCACGCACGGACCCGACTGCGGACGCCGACGACCGGCCCGGGCGGCCGCCGGACGGCTGAGCGGCGCGTCGGCGAGGCGGCGCGGGGCCACGCGGGGAGCGGTCGCCCCCCCGGACTCGCGCTAGTCCCTCCCGGTCCCCGCCGTCTCCCCGTCGTCGGCCGCCGTCTCCCGGTCGCCCGTCGGATCGACGATCCGCACCCGGCCGTCCTCGACGGTGACGGTGACGAGCGCCTTCACCCGGTGGTCGGTGTCGTCGAGGTCGGTGGGGCCCTGCTTTCTGATCACCGCGACCGCGTCGGCGACCTCCGCGCCGATGGAGTCGAGGGCGTCGAGGACGGCCAGCATCGTCCCCCCCGTCGAGAGCACGTCGTCGATCACCAGCACCCGGTCGCCCGCCGCGACGTCGTTGACGTACATCTCGGACTCCGCGTAGCCGGTCCGCTTCGAGATGGACACCTCGCCGGGAAGTCCGTACCGGCGCTTCCGGACGACGACCATCGGGAGGTCGGTCATCAGCGAGACGGCGGTCGAGATGTGGATACCCATCGCGGCCGGGGTGACGATCTTGTCGACGCCCTCCACGTCCGCCGTCCGGACGACGCCGACGGCGACCTCCCGGAGGAGGTCGGGACGGAACGTCGGGACCCCGTCGCTCACCGGGTGGACGAAGTAATGATAGCCCTCCTTCTCGACGACCGGCGCGTCGCGGAGGGACTCGCGCAACCGCTCCATACCGCCCGTATCGGGGGCGGGGGTAAAAGAGGACGGGGGCGACGGGACGGCCGGGGCGGGGGAGCGGTCGATCGGGGCGCGTGGCGGGCGGCGAGGTCCGCGTCGCGGTGCCGTCCGGGCACGTCCGACCCCGCGCCCGATTCGATGGCCCGCTGACATTCGTTCGTCCGTGTTTGACAACGCCTAAGTCACGGCTACCCACACACCCGGACGTGCAGCCGACAGCAAGCGCCGTCCTCGCGGTCGTCTTCCTGCCCTTCCTCGGCTCGGCGCTCACCCCGCTGGTCTACCGGGCTCTCGGGGAGCGGACCGCGTACTACGCGGCGGCGGTGGCGCTGGTCTGTTTCGGACTGGTCACGTCGCTCTTCTTGGACGGCGCACACGGCACGGTAGCGTTCGACTGGATACCCTCCCTCGGCGTCTCGCTGTCGTTCTACCTCGACGGCCTGGCGCTTCTCATCGCCTTCCTGGCGAGCGGCGTCGGCGTCCTGATCCTCACCTACTCGGGGGGCTACATGCACGACGAACCGGGGAAGGCGAAGTACTACGCGACGCTGCTCGCGTTCATGGGCTCGATGCTCGGGGTCGCGCTCGCGGGCGACCTGATCGCGCTGTTCGTCTTCTGGGAGCTCACGAGTCTCTCGTCGTTCATCCTCATCGGCCACTACACCGACGAGGAGGACTCCCAGTACGCCGCCCGGAAGTCGATGCTCATCACCGTCTCGGGCGGTCTGTTCATGCTCGTCGGCTTCCTGTTGCTGGCGTGGGTGTCGGGCGGCGCGCTCGGGGGGACGACCTACAGCCTCCCCGCGATGCTGTCGAACGCCGAGGCGATGCGCCAGGGGCTCCGGAGTTCGGGCCTCTTCCTGCCGGTGTTGATCCTGCTCGGTCTCGGGGCCGCGACGAAGTCCGCCCAGGTCCCGTTTCACGTCTGGCTGCCGAACGCCATGGAGGCGCCGACGCCCGTCTCGGCGTTCCTCCACTCGGCGACGATGGTCAAGGCCGGCGTCTACCTCGTCGGCCGGTTCCGGCCGCTGTTCGTCGCCCACGAGGCGCCGCTCTTTGGCGACTGGACGCTCGTGTTCGCCACGCTCGGCCTGGTGACGATGACCGTGGCGGCAATCCTGGCGGTGGCGTCGACGGACATCAAGGAACTGCTGGCGTACTCGACGGCCTCCCACCTCGGCCTCATCGTCGCCGGCTTCGGCTTCGTCGAGGCCGTCGGGGGCGAGACGGGGGCGTTCCACATCCTGAACCACGCGTCGTTCAAGGCGACGCTCTTTCTGGTCGCCGGCATCGTCGCCCACGAGGCGGGGACGCGCGACATCCGCGAACTCGGCGGGTTGCGAAAGGGGTTGCCGGTGACGGCGCTGGTCGCCACGGTCGCCTCGCTCAGCATGGCCGGCGTGCCGCCCTTCAACGGCTTCTACTCGAAGGAACTGCTCTTCGACGCCACCTACGAGACGGCCGCCCACGCCGGCGGGGCCGCGTGGGTCCTGCCGGCCGTCGCCGTCTTCGGGAGCGTCTTCACGTTCCTCTACTCGATCAAGTTCCTCTCGCTGTTTTTCGGCGAGAAACCCGACGGCCTCGACCACCTCCACACCCCGCCGGCGGCGATGCTCGTGCCGGTCCTCGCCCTCGGGGCGCTCGTGGTCGCCATCACCGTCGCGCCCAACACGTTCATCGACCTCATCGTGGGCAACGCGGTGGCCTCGACCGTGCCGGGGACGGTCCATTTCCAGGTCCACCTGCCGACGAGCCTCGACCCGCCCGTGCTGATGAGCGCGACGACCATCGGGATCGGCCTCGTGGCGTTCCCCTTCTACGACAGGCTCCACCACGGCATCCGGGCCGCCCTCACCGGGCCCGTGCGGGCGAACTGGTGGTACGACGGCTTCGTCGACGGGCTCACGGCCGCCTCGCGGCGCGTGACGCCGGCGATCCAGAACGGCCTGCTCCGGACCTACGTGACCTGGGGCCTGCTCGGGGTGTCCGCGCTCGCGCTCGGGGGGTACGTCGCCGCCGGAACGTCGCTCCCGGCGCTGCCCGGGATCGGCCTCTCGGCGCCCATCGTCCTCGTGTTGCTCGTGGCCGTCGTCGGGGCCCTCGCCGTCGAGATCGCGCCCTCCCACATCGCGGGCGTCCTCACGCTCTCGATCCTGGGGTTCATGGTCGCCATCTTCTACATCCTCGCCAACGCGCCGGACCTCGCGCTGACCCAGCTGGTCGTCGAGACGCTCGTGCTCGTCATCTTCCTGCTCGTGCTGGACAAGCTTCCGGCCTTCTACGGCGAGGCGCCGGTCTCGCGGACGGTGCGCGACGGCGCCCTCGCCGTCGTCGTCGGCGTGACGGTCTGTCTCACCGTCCTGCTCTCGACGGCGTCGTCGCCGGATCCGATACTCACGCAGTACATCATCCAGCGGGCGGGGGTGCCGGCCACGCACGGCCACCTGATCACGAACTGGGGCGGCGGCGGCAACGTCGTCAACGTCATCCTCGTCGACTTCCGTGGGTTCGACACGATGGGCGAGATCTCGGTCGTCTCCATGGCCGCCCTCGCCATCCTGACGCTCATCCGGATGCGGGTCCGGGGTGAGACCCAATGATGGAGACCGAGCGGACCGACCGGCGGACGACGGTCATCGCTCGTACCGTGATCCGCATCGTGGTCCCCATCATCATCGTGACCGCGATCGCGATCACGCTACAGGGACACAACAAGCCCGGCGGCGGGTTCATCGGTGCCGTCCTGACCGCGACGGCGTTCGTGCTGATCTACGTCATCTTCGGCCTCGACTACATCAAGGGCGAACTGCTCGCCGGGACGGTCGAGACGGACCAGCACGGTCCCGTGGAGTGGTACCGGTGGCTGTTCGCCGCCGGTCTCACGCTCGCGGCCGGGAGCGGCATGGTTCCCATCCTCTTCGGCCGTCCGTTCATGACCCAGTCCGTCCTGTTCGTCGAGCACGTCCCCCTCTACGGCGAGATGGAGTTCGCCTGGGCCTCCACGTTCGACATCGGGGTCTACTGTGCGGTCGTCGGGGCGCTCCTCACCATCATCGGGGAGGTGGGCAACGAATGACGCAGGTCCTGCTCGCGGCGGTGCTCGGCCTGCTCTTCGGCCTCGGGACGTTCCTCGTGCTCCGGCGCGACGTGGTGCGCGTCGTGTGGGGGGTCAGCATCATCAGCCAGGCCACGAACGTCTATCTCATCACGATGGGCGGCGTCAACGGGATCGCCCCGATCAGCGGCCACGGCGGCTTCGCCGGCCACCCGACCGACCCCATCGTCCAGGCGCTCATCCTGACGGCCATCGTCATCGGCTTCGGGACGTCGGCGCTCGCGCTCGTCCTCACCTACCGCGTCTACCAGGAACACGGCACGATCGACATGTACGAACTCGGAACGGGAACCGGCGGCGACGGCACCGGCGACGGCACCGGCCCGGCCGGAGGTGAGGCCGAATGACGACCTCGCTCGTCATCGCGCCGCTCCTCGTGGCCCTGGCGACGGCCATCCTCACGCTCCTGACGCGCCCGAGCGACCGCCTCCAGCGGGCGGTCAGCCTCGCCGGCGGCGTCGGCTACTTCGTGGTGGTGGCCGCGCTCTTTCGCCTCGTCGTGTTGCCGTTCGGATCGGCCACGACGCTCGTCTATCACGTGGGCGACTGGCAGGCGCCGTTCGGCATCGTCCTCGTCGCCGATCCGCTGTCGGCGTTCATGCTCGGGATCGCGGCGATCGTCTCGATCTGTGCGCTGACGTACTCCGTGTTCTACGTCGACGCGTTCGGTCAGCGCCTCTCCTATCATCCCATCTATCACTTCATGATGGTCGGCGTGAGCGGGGCGTTTCTCACCGGCGACGTCTTCAACCTCTTCGTCTGGTTCGAGGTGATGCTCATGTCGAGTTACATCCTCGTTCTCTTCTACAGCGGCCCCGAGCACACGCGGGCGGCGATCACGTACGTCGTCATGAACCTCATCGGGGGGTCGGTGATGCTCGTCGCCATCGGCGGCATCTACGCCACGACGGGAACGCTCAACATGGCCGACCTGGCCCGGCGCCTGGCGCACCCGGCGACCTACGACGTCCACCTCCTGCCCGTACTCGGTCTCGCGGGCGTCCTCTTTTCGGTCTTCGCGCTGAAGGCGGGACTGGTCCCCTTCCAGTTCTGGGTGCCGTCGGCGTACCGCGCCGCGCCCGCGCCCGTCACCACGATGCTCGCCGGCGTCGTCAAGAAGGTGGGCGTCTACGCCATCATCCGCCTCTATTTCACCGTGTTCTCGGCGGCGACGTTGCCCGCCGGCCTGGGCCTCCCCGGATTCGCCGGCAACTCGATGCTCGCCTTCTTCGGGCCCGTCCTGTTCGTGATGGCGACCGCGAGCATCTTCTTCGGCGGCGTCGGCGCCGTCGGCCGCGACGACCTCGACGGGGTGCTCGCGTACTCCTCGATCAGCCAGGTCGGCTTCATCGTCCTTCCGCTCGCGGTGGCGGCGACGGCCGGCAGTCCCGCGCTCGCGGCCCTCGGCGTCACCGCCGCGCTGGTGTACTCGGTCAACCACGGCCTCTCGAAGGGGATGCTCTTCCTGGCCAGCGGAACGATCCAGGAGGCCGTCGGCACGGACGACTTCGACGCCCTGGGGGGCGTCGCCGGTCGCTCGCCCGTCCTCGCGGGGGCCTTCCTCGTCGGGGCGCTGTCGCTCATCGGCGTCCCGCCGCTGACCGGCTTCTTCGGCAAACTGCTCGTCTTCCAGACGGCGGCCGACGCGACCGCGACGACGGTCGCCGGCGGGGTGCTCGCCCTCGCCGTCGCCCTCGCGGGCGCCATCCTCACCATCGCGTACTACACGCGCGCGTGGAACGCCGTCTTCTGGGGGCCGACCACCGAGCGCGTCGACGCGGCGATCCCCGACGGGTGGACGCGACCCGCCGCCGGCGCGATGGGCATCGACGCCGTCGCCGACGGGGGCCGGCGGCGTGCGCTCGCGGGCGAGGTGATCGTCGTGGTCGTCCTCGCGCTCGCCATCGTGGGCCTCGGCGTCGGCTTCGACGGCCTCTTCGCGGCGGCCAACGCCGCGGCCCACGCCGCGCTCGACACCGGGCGGTACGTCAGCGCCGTGGCGCCCGCAGGAGGGCCCGCATGAGCGCGGCCGTCTCCGACGACGCGCCGGGGGACGCGTCGACCGAAACCGACGACGACGAGGGCGAGACCGGCCCCCGGCGCTGGCCGATCAACGGCGTCGTGCTCGCGGTGCTGTGGCTGTTCGTCCGCGGGATCGCACTGACGCCGGCGCGGATCGCCCAGGAGTTCCTCATCGGCCTCCTCGTCGGGATGCCCGTGGCGTTCGCCGTCCGGCGGTTCTACCGGCCGCGCGCGACCGTCGACCGGAGCCTCCGGGTCGCCCCCTACGCCGCCCTCTACGGTCTCGTGTTCCTGCGCGACCTGGTGATGGCGAACCTGGACGTGGCAAAGCGCGTCCTCGCTCCCTCGATGCCGATCGAACCCGCGGTCGTCGAGGTGCCCCTCCGCGTCCGGACGGACGTCGCCATCACGACCATCGCCAACAGCATCACGCTCACGCCCGGGACGCTCACCATGGACTACGACGACGAGACGAACACGCTCTACGTACACAGCATCGACGGCTCCGACCGCGAGGCGATCCTCGATCCCATCCGGACCTGGGAGGATTACGCCCTCGTCATCTTCAACGAGGAACTGAAGCCGGGCGATCCGGTGCCCCCGAGCGACCCCGACGACGAACCCGGGGAGGGGGAGACGGACGCGACGGAGGTGTCGACCGGTGGCGAGTGACCTCGTCGGCGTCGTCGACCTCGGACTGCACGCGGCGCTCGTCCTCGCGGCGGCGCTGACGGCGCTCATCGGCTATCGCGTCATCCGCGGCCCCACGGTGCCCGACCGGGTGGTCGCGCTCGACGCCATCGGGACGAACGTCATCGCCATCGCCATGCTCTTTGCGATGGTGACGGCCCAGGGGTTCTTCGTCTCCGGAAGCCTCGTGCTCGCCATCATCGGCTTCATCAGCACCATCACCGTGGCGCGCTACGTCACGGAGGGGGACATCATCGAATGAGCACCGCCGCCCACGCCATCGGCCCGGTGCGCGCCGTCCTGGTGCTCGCCCTGGTCGCCGTCGGAAGCTTCTTCCTGACCGTCGGCGTCGTCGGCCTGCTCCGCCTGCCGACCGTCTACAACCGGATGCACGCCACGACCAAGGCGACGACCCTCGGCGCGGCCTCCATCTCGCTCGCCGGATTCGTCTTCTACGGCCCCGGCGGCGACGGCCTGCTCGCGCTCGTGACCGTCCTCTTCCTGTTCCTCACGGCGCCGACCGGCGCCCACATGATCTCGCGGTCGGCCCAGCGGATGGGCGTCCCGTTCGTGGATGGGGTCGACTGGCCCGCAAAACTGCCGGCCGAGACGGGCGAGGACGACTGATCGCGCGATCAGTCCAGTTCGGCCGCCACCTCGTCGGCGACGCGCTCGCCGAGCGCCCGCTTCTCCCCCGCGAACGTCGAGACGTCGTCCGCGCGAACGACGAGCGCCCGCGTCTCCTCGTCGCCCATCACGGCGGCGTCGTTGGCGACGACGAACGCCAGCCCCACCCGGTCGGCGAGTTCGCGTGCGCGCTCGACCAGGGCGTCCTCGTCCCCGGCCGTCTCGGCCTTGAACCCGACCATCGTGAGGTCCGGCGCGTCGGCCCGGACGGCGTCGAGGATCTTGGGCGTGGGTTCGAGGTCGAGGGTGATCGGCTCGCCCGACCGGAGCTTCTCCGGGGCCGTCTCGACCGTGAAGTCGCTGACCGCCGCCGCGGAGACGAACGCGTCCGCGGGGGGAGAATCGCCCTCCCCCGCGACGGCCGCCCGGGCCGCCCCACACATCTCGGCCGCGCTCTCGACGCGGCGCACCGCGGCGTAGTGGACCCCGGGGCCGTCGTGGATCAGCGTCACGCGGGCGCCCCGGACGTGGCAGGCGCGGGCGACCGCGCGCCCGGTCCGGCCGGAGGCCCGGTTGGAGAGCGTCCGGATCGGATCGATCGACTCGGTGGTGGCGCCGCTCGTGACGACGACGTGCCGGCCCGCGAGCGGGTCCGGCGTCGTCGCCCGCGCGACCGCCGTGGCGATGGCGTCTTCCGACGCGACCTTGGCCTTGCCCTCCTCGATCCGCGGATCGACGAACCGGACGCCCCATCCCTCCAGGCGCTCGATCGCGTCGAGCACCCCGGGGTGGTCGTACATCGGTTCGTGCATGGCGGGCGCGACGACGACCGGAAGGCCGGCCCCGAGCGCGGTCGTCGCACAGGTCGTGACGGGGGTGTCGTCGACCGCCGCGGCGACCTTCCCGACGGTGTTCGCGGTCGCGGGCGCGATCAGCAGGACGTCGGCCCAGCCGTCCGTCCCGCAGAGGTCGACGTGCTCGACCGCGCCGGTGATCTCCGTGACGACGGGTCGGCCGGTCGCGAACTCGATCGCCCAGGGGTGGACGATGTCGCGCGCACCGTCGGTCGTCACGCCCCGGACCGCCGCCCCCTGCCGGCGGAGTTCGTGGGCCAACTCGACCGTCTTCACCGCCGCGATGCTGCCCGTGACGCCGAGGGCGACGTTGACTCCGTCGAGCACGCCCCCGCCTACTCCGGGCGGGGACTTAACCTGCCGCCCACCGGTCCACGCGCCCCGCGCACCCGTCCGCCCGTCTGCCCGTCCGCCCGTCCGCCCGTCCGCCCGTCCGCCCGTCCGCCCGGACGGCCCCGACTCACGGGACGGCCACGGACGCGGCGACGCGACTACTCGTCGACGTGGACGACGAAGACGGGGCGGTCCGCGTTCTCGACCACCCGCTCGGTCACGCTCCCGAGGTTGGCGAGGCGGTCGCGGCCGGTCCGGCCGTAGGTGCCGATGACGACCACGTCGGCGTCCGTCTCCGCGGCGTAGTCGACGATGGTCTTGTCGGGGACGCCCTCGCGGACAGCGGTCGCGGTCGCCAGCCCCGCCTCCTCGGCGCGGTCGGCGACGGCCGCCACCGCCTCCTCGCTCCGCTCGCGGAGGCGCTCGCGCATCGCCTCGTGGTCCTCGTCGGCCGCACGCGTCAGGCGGCGGTCGACGACGCTGAGCGCGTGGACGGTCGCGTCGTGGTCGGCGGCGAGGCGCAGGGCGTGATCGAGCGCCCGGTCGACGCCCTCGCTCCCGTCCGTCGGCACGAGCACGCGGTCGTACTCCGGAGACATGGGCGAGCGTTCGACGGCCCAACACTTGAGGGTTCGCCGCCGCGGAACGGGGGGGATTTAACCCGCCGGGAGCCCAATGGCGCCACCGTGTTCCCCTGCCTGCTCGCGGCCGGCGACGCGCGGATTCCGATCGGTCCCGTCGGCGGCGCCGTGCTGGCCGTCGGTCTCCTCCTCGCGGCTGGGTGGCTCCTCTACCTGTACCGGTAGCGGTCGCGTCGGCCGGTGGTCTCCCCACCTTCCGGCGACCGGTGACCGGGACCGGGACCGGGATCGGCCATCCCCCCACGGTCCCGCAGTCCCGTCCCCGCGCTCTCACGCGCCGCGGTCCGCGGCCGGCCCGCCGCGCTCGTCGTCGTCCTCGCGGGCCCCGTCGCCCGCGGCGACCTCGACGTGCGCTCGCAGCCACGCGGCCCCCTCGGACGCCGTCCGGGCATCGGACGCGCGGACCCGGAGCCTGACGCTCTCGCCGGGGTAGCTCCCGACGGTCGCGTCGAAGCGCTCCTCGAACGCGGCCAGCCGATCGAGCAGCGCGCTCTCGGGTTCGGCGGCGTGGACCGTCTCGACGTGTCGTTCCCGACCGGTGAACTCGTCCGCGACGCGCTCGAACATCGCCTCCATCTCGGCGGGCACGCCCGGCAGGGCGTAGATCGACTCGACGACGGCTCCGGGGGCGACTCCGACCTCGTTCGGGAGATACCGGGCGCCGGCCGGCAGGTCGGCGGTTCCGCTGGCGAGGTCGTCGACCTCGTAGCCCGCCTCGTCGGCGAGCCACGCCCGGGCGCCCTCGTGTTCGACGAGGTCGCGGCCGACGGCGGCGGCGATGCCCTCCATCGTCACGTCGTCGTGCGTCGGGCCCAGCCCCCCGGTGACGACGACGGCGTCGTACTCGGCGCGATACTCGTTGACGATGCGGGCGATGTCGGCGACGCGGTCGGGCACCGTCGTGACCCGCTCGACGTCGGCTCCCCGCCCGTGCAGCCGCTCGCAGAGCCAGGCGGCGTTCGTGTCGACCGCCTCGCCGGCGAGCAGTTCGTCCCCGACCGTCACCACCGCGACGCGCATGACTCGGCGTAGGAGCGAGGGACACAAATACGCCGCGCTCGCCGACGGCCACCCGGGGACCGTCCGGTATCCGTCTCAGCGGATCCGGGGCGGTCCGTCGTCTCCGACGTCGTCGTCCTCCATCTCCACGTCCAGGCCCAGTTCCTCGCGCTGGCGCCGCAACGCCTCGATCCGACGACGATAGTAGAGGGCGCCGCCCGCCCCGAGAAGGATCAGTCCCGCCACGATGCCGGCGAAGATCGCCAGGTCGCGCTGGAGGTAGAACCGGACGATGACGGCGTCGCCGGTCACGTCGTCCCACCTGATGTGGGTGTGACCGTCGACGACGGACGTCTCGTAGCCGGGGGGCGAGACGCGCCCGAAGAGGGGGAACCCGACCCGCCGCCCCGCGGGGAGCACCACCTCGTAGGAGCCGGTCACGAACGTGGGGATCGCGAACTGCTTGGGCGTGCTCCGGGAGCTGAACGCCAGCTGCCCGGTCGCGTTCGGGGGACCGTCGGTGGGCAGGACCACGGTCACGGCGCTCCGGGACCGGGAGATGCCGCCGCCGTGGTCGGCGAACGTCGACCCGTTGATCACCGTCCCGTTGGGGTAGCGATATCGGAGCGCCGAGAGCGGGATCGCGTTGCGGCCGCCGAACCCGTCGCGCCGGTAGAGTTTCACCTGGCTCTCGTTGGTCCGGTAGACCGCCCGGAACGTCGCGTTCTTCGTGACGGTGATGTGGGCGTCGACGCCGGCGTTCCAGGCGTACGGCCGGGCCGGAGGCTGGTCGAGACGCTGATCGGAGACGCCGCCGCCGCCGAACGGCCCCGCACACCCCGCGAGCACGACGAGTGCGGCCAGCGCGACCAGCGGAAGGACGCGCCGGGTCACGGGATGACACAGAGGAGTTCCGCCGGGAGGTAATCGCCGACGGCGGCGAGCAGTCCCGGCGGATCCGTCTCCGGTCGACAGACGACGCTCTGTTCCAGCAGTCCCAGGCGCTCGACGGTGACGATGTCGTGGGCGAAGCCGGCGCGGTTGACCGTCGCGCGCACCTCGCCGCGGGTGGCGCTGTTGACGTTGACGCGACCCGTCCCCCGGCGCCAGTCGAACAGCCGGTCGCGCTCGGCGTCCGCGAGACGTGGCGGGTCGCCGGCCACGAACCGCAGGCGGAGGTGCTGGACCAGGCCGAACCGCTCGCGGATCTGCGCGGGACTCCCCGGCCCGAGCCCCAGTTCGTCGGACGGGATCCGCACCTCCTCGCCCGCGTCGAGGACGAACCCCTCCTCGTCCCACGATTCGAGCGTGCCGACGCGCGTCTCGCCCGGCTCGACGTGTGGCGTCACCGCGCCCCACGACTCGCGGAGGGCGTTCCGGGCGACGGTCTCGTCGGGCCCCGAGAGGGTGACGGAGACGAACTCGTCGTGGCGGACCCCGATCGTGTACTCGACGTCGAGACCGCCGATCTCGTCGTCGACGAGCGCCCGGGCGGAGTCGAGCGCGCGGTCCCGGGCCTCGCCCCGGACGTAGCATTTCGTTGCGAGAACGACCATCTACGCGACGCCGATGTTCAGTTCGTCGTGCAGTTCGTCGAGGCGGCGGGCCATCCCCTCGACCAGTCGGTCGTTGTCCATCGATTCGAGCGGCGAGCCACATTCGGGACACTCGAAGCCGAAGTCCATCGCCTCCCCGAACTCGAAGCGGATGGAGTCGACCTCGCAGAGGTAGAACTCGTGGGTCCGCTCGTACTCCATGCGCTCCTCCAGCGCCTCGGCCAGCCGGTACATCTCCTCCTCCAGGTTCTCGGGGATCTTCTCGTACTCGAAGGTCCACAGGTAGGTGAGCCAGCCCGAGTCCTCGTCGCGCACCCGCCGGTAGGAGGCGAGGTCGTTCTCGTAGAGAATAAAGAGGGCCCGCCGAACGTCGTTGAGCTCCAGTCCCAGCTCCTCCGCGAGCTCCTCGTCGGTCACCTCGCCGTCCGGGGGCGCCGCGGCCACCGGCATCCCCTTGGGCCCGACCAGCTCGTGGAGGTATTTCTGGATGACCGGGTCGTTCAGCAGTTCCTCAAAAGCCATTGTCGTTTCTCGGGCCGGGCGCGCGGTTAAATCTTGCCACTCGCCCCCTCCGGACGGCCGGAACGGCGGGGCGACAGTCACTCCCCGTCGGCGTCGACGACCCGCTTGCCGGTCGCCTGCGGGACGACCTCCCGGTCCGCGCCGACCCACTCCCGTTCGAGTTCGCGGCCCTGGAAGAGCCGGTCGAGCGCGAGCGCGAGCGCCGCCACCTCCGAGTGGGGCTGGTTCGTGACGCCGACGTTCCAGTCCGCGCGGTCGTAGACCTCGAAGGGAACCTTGCCGGCGCCGACGACCAGACAGAGGGGCGTCCCGCCGGCGTGAGCCTCCCGGAGTGCCCCCTCCACGTCCTGAATCCGCTCGCCGTACATCGTCAGGTGGACGACGTCGCCCCGCCAGTCGTCGAGAAACGGGCGCCAGGCGTCGCGGGTCTCGACGGCGAAGGGGCCGCCGAACCGGTCGGTGACCTCCCGGACGGTCGCGGCCGCGTCGTCCGTCGGGCCGACGAGTACGGCCCGGTCGGCGCCGAGCGCCCGCGCGGTCAGCGCGACGTGGGTCGTCATCCGGTCGTCGCGGCCGGGGCGGTGTCCCAGCCGGAGCACGGCCACCTCCGGTGTCTCCTCCATGCACCCCCTCGCACGCCGACGACGGAGGCGTTTACGGTCCGCGCTCGCGCACGTGCACCCGGACCGAAAGGGTTTGAGCGCCCGGCGACCTATCGCGGCCCGTGCAGGTCGTGGGTTACGAGACGGACGAACCCGCCCTCCTCCTGAGCGACGCCGCCCCGACCGACGAGCGCGGCGACCTGACGCGCGTGTCGCTCGCGCCCGACGAGCGCCTCGCCTACGCCCTCGGGCCGCGCCGCTGTGCCGGGACGCTCGCCGACGGCGTCCACCGTCCCTGCGACGCCCCGGAGGCGCCGTACTGTCCCGCCCACCGGAGCACGTGGGTCTGTGCGAAATGCACCGGGACCTGCCTCAAAGAGGAGATGGAGTGCCACGAACCCCACGCGATCTACCTCGCGGCGTTCGCGCCCGACACGTTCAAGGTGGGCGTCACCCGCGAGTGGCGCCTGGAGACCCGCCTGCGCGAGCAGGGTGCAGACCGGGGCGCCCACCTCCGGACCGTCGAGAACGGCCGGATCGCCCGCGAGATCGAGTCGTCGATCGCCGAGGGGATGCCCGACCGGGTGCGCGTCGCCCGCAAGCGGACCGGCCTCGGACGGGCGGTCGACGAGCGGGCGTGGGAGGCCCTGCTCGCGGAGTTCGATCCGATCGGGACGTACGCGTTCGACTACGGGCTGGACCTCGACGGGCCGCCGGTGGCCGAGACGCTCGCCACGGGAACCGTCCGGGGCACCAAGGGCCGGCTGCTCGTGCTGGAAAACGGCGGGTCGACGTACGCCGTCGACCTCCGGGACCTCGTCGGGCACGAACTGGAGGACGGGCGGGCGGACCGCGACCTTCAGGCGAGCCTGCGGGCGTTCTGAGCCGGACGCCGACGACGGGTGTCACGGTAGTGTGCAGATACGCCAGCAAAACTTGGATCACCTCGAAAGTCCCGCCCGGCGGTGGCCAATCGGCCAGCCGGTTCGGGCGGACTGGAAGGGGCCGGCGTCTCGGTGTGCCCGGCCGTTCACGAGAGCGGAGCTCTCGTGAGCCAACCAGAACCCGGAGGGTTCTGGTGACGCCGGGGGCTTTCACGGCGCGTTGCGCCGTGAGTTCGGGAGAGCAAAGCTCTCCCGCTATTCGAGGTGGCGCTAACCGAATCGCTCTAATCTGAACAGTACCGGTGTCACAACCCGCAGCCTTTTCCGGACGGCTTCCAAACGGCGAGCCATGTCCGACGACCCCGACGAGCCGACGGAATCGGAAGCCGACGCCGACGCGGCGGACGCGGAGGCCGATGCCGAGGCCGACGCCGACGTCGAGGGCGAGAGCGCCGACGAGGAGAAGTCCTTCCGCGAGCGGGTCGAGGAGATCCGCGAGCGCCGCCAGGAGGAGCGCGAGGAGGGCGAGCGCGAGCGGCCGGACCCCGAGGAGATGATGGGCGGTGGCGGCCCCGGCGGCAACCCGTTCGCCCAGATGATGGGCGGCATGATGGGCGGCGGCGGGGGGGGCCCCGGGATGGGAATGGGCGGCGGTCCCGGCGGTCCCGGCGGTCCCGGGGCGGGCGGAGAGAGCGAGAGCGTCGGCAGCGAGGAACTGGTGCGCGAGGTGCGCCAGCTCCGCGACGAGGTCCGCGACGCGACCCGTCAGCTCCAGCGCATCGCACAGGCGCTCGAAGACGACGACTGACGGCGGTCTAGAGGCCGCGGTAGACCTCGGCGAGGCGGTCGACCGCCCGTTCCATCCCGATCTCCTCCCGCCCGGCCAGACACGCCTCCGAGAGCCGGTCGCGCTCGGAGAGCACCCGCTCGACGGCGGCACACAGCTCCGGGACGTTTCCGGTCTCGTAGCGGTAGCCCGTCCGCCCCTCCTCGACCGTGTCCGCCAGCGCGCCCTCGTCGGCGCCGACGACGGGCGTGCCACAGGCGTTGGCCTCCAGCGCCACGAGTCCCTGGGTCTCGACGGGGCTCGGGAGCACGAACGCGTCGAGCACGCTGTAGAGGGCCGGCAGGTCGTCCCGGTCGAGAAAGCCGAGGAATCGCGCGTCGACGCCCAGGTCGCGGGCCCGGGCTTCGAGGTCGGCGCGGGCGGGACCGTCGCCGCCGAGGACGAGACGGGCGTCGAGGTGCGCGCCGGCCTCGATCAGGTCCGCCAGCCGCTTCTCGTAGCCGTGGCGCCCGGTGTAGCCGACGAGCGGGCGGTCGCCGTCCAGCCCGTAGCGCGCCCGGAAGTCGGTCGGATCGACGGGACGAAACCGGTCGAGATCGACCCCGTTCGGCACCACCTCGACGGGCGTCCCCGGACGGACGGACTCCTCCAGGTAGCGCCGGGTCGCGTCGCTCGGCGCGACGACGGCGTCGACGCGGCCGAAGAACCACCGCTCGTAGCGCTTGCTCGCGCCCGCGATGGCGCGCTCGACCCACTCCCGGTCGGCGAGGTAGTCGGCGTACTCGCCGGTGGGGGTGTGGTAGTTGGCGACGACCGGCGCGCCGGTCCGTCGGGCGAGTCGGAGCGCGTCGATGCCGAGCGAGAACGGCGTGTGGGCGTGGACGACGTCGACGGCGCCGTCGCGCACGGCCCGCGGGAGCCGCGGCAGACCGAGCCGGAACCCGTCGTAGTAGGGGAAGGGGACGCTCGGGACGGGGTGTTCGCCGGCGTCCGGTTCGTAGCCGTCGCCGTCGGGATAGACCACGTCCATCCGGCCGCCACGGCCCTGCCAGCACTCGCGCCACGAGGCGACGGTGTAGGTGACGCCGTTGACCGTCGGGTGGTACGTGTCGGTGAACGCGACGACCGACGGCGGCGCCATCACCCGGGTTTCACCGACCGGTGCCTAATCGCTTGTGACTTCGCGCCCCGGCGGTCGCGCGTGGGGCCCGGGCCAGTCCGGAAGATAGATCCCCGCTCTCGGCGAACCCGGGTGCGATGGTCGTGTGCCGGCGGCGTGTGCCGATCGCGCCCACCGGGGGGAGTCGCCGGTGAGAGCGTGTCACTACTTCGAGTGGGAGGAGTACGTCACCGGCGGCCAGGCCCAGTCCGTGCGAAACCAGCGCAAGATCCTGGCGCGCCGGGGGATCGAGTACGCGACCGAGCCGACGCTCGACGCCGACCTGGTGCATCTCAACCTCATGGGGCCGCGATCGGTCGCCCTCGCGGTGCGGGCGCGCCGCCGGGGGGTGCCGGTGATCGCCCACACCCACCAGACCGCCGAGGACTTCGAGGAGAGCTTCGCCCTCTCCGATCTCCTGGCCCGACCGATGCGGCCGTATCTGGAGTACGCCTACGCGCTCGCGGATCGCCTCGTCTGTCCCTCCGAGTACAACGCCCGGGTGATGGCCGACTACTGTGACACGCCCCGCACGGTCGTCTCCAACGGCTTCGACCCCGAGAAACTCGCGGGCCACGACGACGAGGCCCTGCGCGAGACGTACCTGGACCGCTACGACCTGTCGCCGCCGGTCGTGTTCATGGTGGGCCACGTGATCGAGCGCAAGGGACTGTCGGCGTTCGTCGAGACCGCTCGCCGACTCCCGGACGTCGACTTCGCCTGGTTCGGCTACCTCAACCCCGGCGGGGGCACCCTCGACCGCGTCCTGCGGAGCCGTCGCACCACGCGGCTGGTCGGGGACGCCCCCGACAACTGCACGTTCACCGGATACGTCGACGACGTCCGGGGCGCGTTCGCGGCCGGGGACGTGTTCTTCTTCCCGACGAAAAACGAGAACGAGGGGATGGCGCTGCTGGAGGCGATGGCCTGCGGCAAACCCCCCGTCGTCCGGGACATTCCCACCTTCGAGTGGCTGGCGGACGGCGACACCTGCCTGAAGGCACGCGAGGACTTCACCGCGCCGATCGAGCGGGCGATCGAGGACCGGGACCTGCGCGAGCGGATCGGCCGGGCCGCGTCCGACGCGAGCGAGAACTACCGCCTCGACGCCGTCGGCGACGACCTCGTCGGTGTGTACCGGTCGGTGCTGTCGGGGGCCAACGGCTGACGTCGCAGGGGGGTCGACGTCGGACGGAACCTCCCTCCCGGGACGCAACGGATATGGGTGCCGGCGCCGGACCGTGAGACATGGGCATCCCGGAAGAGCGGATCGAGCGCCTCCACGACCTGGCCCGGGAGGCGGCCGCGGCGCGCGAGCACGACCGGGCCAGGGAGTACGTGCGCCTGGCCCGGCGGATCGCCGAGCGGCACCGCTGTGGCCTGCCGCGGTCGTTCGCGCGCTCGACCTGCGACGCCTGTGACGCCTACCTCCGCCCGGGGGCGAACGCGCGGATCCGCCTCCGGCCGGGCCGGGTCGTGGTCCGGTGTGACTGTGGCGCGACCGACCGGTACCCACACGACTGACCCGGCGAGGCACAACAGTGAAACGCCGGCGGACCCCACGGTGTGGCATGACGAACGACGAGCTTCGGGCGCGGGCACACGACCTGGACGCGACCCTCCGGGTCGGCAAGCGGGGCGTCGAGGGGGTCGCCGACGAGGCCGACGACCAGCTCGACGACCGCGACCTCCTGAAGGTGAAGTTCCTGCGCGCGGCCCGCGCGGGAACGGCGGTCGAGGACCTCGCCGTCGCGCTCGCCGAGCGCGTCGACGCCGACGTCGTCGAGACCCGGGGCAACACGGCGGTGTTGCACCGATGACGGCCCCGCCGCTCCCCGAACCGCTCCAGGCCGTCTCGTTCGTCCGCGGACTGCTGGCACCGATCCTGGGCGGCACCATCGCGGGGGCGGTCGCGGCCCTCGTCGTCTTCGTCGTCACGCTCCTCGTGGTCTACTACCTGGGGCGAGCGGTCGTTCAACCGCTCGTCGGACGGGTGCTGGAGCGCCGGGGGCTGGAGGCCCACGCCCGGAAGCCCCTGATGAAGGTGGTGAACGTCGTCGTCGTCTTCGTCGCGGTGTCGGTCGCGTTCGGCCTGGCGGAGTACGGCAACTTCCTGCAATCGCTGGCGACCATCGCGGCCGCGGCGACGCTGGCCGTCGGCCTGGCCACCCAGGACGTGATCGCCAACTTCGTCGCCGGCGTCTTCATCTTCACCGACCGGCCGTTCCGGATCGGCGACTGGATCGAGTGGGACGACAACGCCGGCATCGTCGAGGACATCAGTTTCCGGGTGACGCGGGTGCGCACCTTCGACAACGAACTGCTGACGGTGCCCAACAGCGACCTGACCGACGGGGTGGTGAAGAACCCGGTCGCCAAGGACCGCCTCCGGCTGAAGGTGCCGTTCGGCATCGGCTACGACGACGACATCGAGACGGCGACCGATATCATCGTCGAGGAGGCGGACGCCCACCCGTAGATTCTGGACGATCCGGCGCCCTCGGTCCGGCTGACCGAACTGGGCGACTCCGCGGTCGTGCTCCAGTCGCGCGTCTGGATCGCCGACCCCGGGCGCTCGGACTTCGTGAGGACCCGCGGCGAGTACGTCACGGCGGTGAAAGGTCGGTTCGACGAGGCGGGGATCGACATCCCCTACCCCAACCGGACGCTGTCGGGCGGGCTCACGGTGGAGGGGATCGACCGACTGCTGGCGGCCGACGGCGCCGACGGCGACTA